>NZ_CATKPN010000028.1:0-138400 GCF_949767245.1 Pseudomonas sp. IT-P176 | reverse complement strand
AGGCGCCATGGATATTGAATGTGGCGGCCTCATCGCGGGCAAGCCCGCTCCCACAATGGATTTGTGGTGCCCAGACTGCATACACCCCCTAAAACCTGTGGGAGCGAGCTTGCTCGCGATGGCGGTGTGTCAGGCGCCATGGATACTGGATGTGGCGGCCTCATCGCGGGCAAGCCCGCTCCCACAATGGATTTGTGGTGCCCACAGATCCCGCATACACGCCACAAACCCTGTGGGAGCGAGCTTGCTCGCGATGGCGGTGTGTCAGGCGCCATGGATATTGAATGTGGCGGCCTCATCGCGGGCAAGCCCGCTCCCACGATGGTTTTGTGGTGCCCACAGATACCTGCAGTCAGTCGCGGTAGCCGGGCGCCACTCGGTCGAGCAGGCGCAGCAGGGCTTTCCAGGCCAGGTCCAGGGCGTCCGGATCACTCAGTTCGCCTGCGGCCAAGGGGCGCTGCGGCTGGTTGAACTGGCGTTCGGTGTGTTCGCAGACCGCTGTCGGAGGCAGCACCAGGTCACCGCAGGCTTGGGCGGCCAACTGAATGTCGCAGGCCTTTTCCAGGTAGTACATGCGCAGGAACGCCTGGGCCACGCTGCTGCCGACAGTCAACAGACCGTGGTTGCGCAGCATCAGCACGGGCTTGTCGCCCATGTCCGCCACCAGCCGCGCTTGCTCGGCCAGGTCCAGGGCGATGCCTTCGTAATCGTGATAGGCAACACGGCCATAGAACTCCATGGACATCTGATTCACCGGCAACAAGCCGCAGGCCAGCGCCGCCACCGCACAGCCAGCCCGGGTGTGGGTGTGCAGCACGCACTGGGCGTCCTCGCGGGCCGCGTGCAGGGCGCTGTGGATCACGAAGCCGGCCGGATTGACCGGGTAGGGACTGTCCTCCACCGCACGTCCGTCGAGCCCGATCTTGACCAGGTTCGAGGCGCTGATTTCGTCGAACATCAACCCATAAGGGTTGATCAGGAAATGATGTTCAGGCCCCGGCAGGCGCACCGAGATGTGAGTGAAGATCAGGTCGGTCATGCGAAAGTGCGCGATCAAGCGGTAGCAGGCCGCCAACTCCTCACGCAATTGCTGTTCGGTCGGGTTGATCACTGGCACTGCTCCAGGCCCTCGACCAGCGCGTCCCAGCCGCTGAAGCCGCGGCGGCCGATGAACACCAGGCGCGAGCCCGTGGCCTGGGCCTCGTCGGTGGCGGCAAGGAACTGGCTACGGGTGCCGACGTGTTGCAGCCAGTGCGCCTTGGTGCCCTGATCCAGCAGCACCAGGCCCTTGACCCGAAACACATCGCGGGGCAACGCCTGCAACCAGCCGCGCAGGCGCTCGACGTTCAAGGGCGTTGGGCTCTGCCAGAGAAAGCTGCTGAACATTTCACCGTGGTCGTCACTGGCAACCAGGGTCAAGGGTTTGAGCGTGCGCGTCTGCAGGTCCAGATCCGAATCCAGCCACAGCGCGTCGGGCAGTTGCGCCTGGACGCTTTCGTGGATCCGGGTCCGCAGGCCCAGTGCGTTACGCAATGCTTGCAGTTGGACGGCGTCCACCAGGTCGGTCTTGTTCAACAGCAGCAGGTCGGCGGCCGCCACTTGCGCCCGGGCCAGGCGGGCGTACTCGCCGTCGAGCTGCAGATGACCGGTGGCATCGACCACGGTGATCACCATGTCCAGTTGCATCTGGCTGCGCAGTTGCGGGTAGGCCAGGGTCTGCACGATGCGCTGTGGATCGGATACCCCGCTGCACTCGATGACGATGCGCTCCAGCCGTGGCTGCAATTGCGCAAGGCTGCTCAACTGCGCCAGCAGGTCTTCCTGCACCGTGCAGCAGATGCAGCCGTTCTGCAGGCTGTACACCGCATCGGTGACCTCGGAAACGATCGCCGCATCGATGTTCAGCTCACCAAAATCATTGACGATCACCGCCAACCGACTGCCTTCGGCGCGGCGCACCATGCGGTTGAGCAAGGTGGTCTTGCCGGCCCCGAGAAACCCCGAGACCACGGTTACCGCGATGCGCTGAGGGTTCATTGGGCCTTGCCCTCCAGCACCGGTGGTTCACCTGTCCACACGGCCTTGAGGCCGGCGTCGGCCAGTGCGCCGTTGCGGTCATAGACCAGTTGCCCGTCGACGAAGGTCAACAGCACCTGGGTCTGGTGAATGTAATTGCGCGCCGGCTGGGCAAACAGGTCGCGATCGATGACGATCAAGTCCGCCGATTTGCCGACTTCCAGGCTGCCGGTCGACTGCTCCAGGCCCATGGCCACGGCACCGTTGAGGGTGATCACGTTCAGCGCCTGCTCGAGGCTGATCGGATCGCCGAAGCAGGACGGATCGTCGTTCCACGGGTTTTGCCGGGTGACCATGGTTTCCAGCGCCAGCCACGGGTCGATGGACGCCACCGGCCAGTCGGTGCCCATCACCGCAGTGCCGCCGGCTTCGAGCACGCCCTTGAAATCGTAGATGCGCTTGAGCCGCTCCTGGCCGTAGCCCGAACGTGCGCCGCTGGCGAATGGCGTCGGGTACCAGGCCGCCGGGGAGAATTCGGCGATCACGTTGAGTTCCTTGAAGCGCGGCAGGTTGCCAGGGTGCAGCAAGGTGCTGTGGGCGCACTGGTGGCGCACACCGCTGAAGCCGTTGCGCCGCCGGGCCTCGGCGACGGCATCGAGGAACACATCGGAAGCGCCGTCACCGGTGCAGTGGGCGATGACGCGGATGCCGCGGCTGTCCATGTCCACCACCATGTCGGTGATGTGCTCGGGGGTCAGGTTGAGCTTGCCGCGCCAGCTCGACTCTTCTGGCCAGGGGGTCAGCAGGTACGAGGACTTCGGCTCCACGGTGCCGTCGAAGTGGAATTTCACCGCGTTGGCGCTCAGGCGCGCGCTGCGGTAGTAGTGACGCTCACCACTGAGCAGCTCCCAGCGGCGACGCACCGGGAAGATGTCGTCCTGCCAACTGATGGCGGCTTCAATGCGCACCGTCAGTTCGCCGCTGTCGTCCAGCTCTTTCAGCGCCTGCAGGCGTTGCTCGCAGACGTGTACGTATTTGCTCGCGGTGACGCCACGCGAGCTCTGGAAATGCACCCCATCACGGTAAGCGCGGCGCAGCACGCTGACCGGGGTCGGCGGCATGGCGGCGTGGATCATCGCGTAGGCACCATCGATCATCAGGCCGTTGGGTTCGCCGCTCAGTTCGTCGCGCTCCAGGTAGCCGTTGCGCGGGTCGGCGGTATGGCGGTCGATGCCCGCCAGTTCCAGGGCCTTGGAGTTGACCATCATGGTGCCCCACATGCGATCGAGCAGGGCCACCGGGCGATCCGGCATGACGCTGTCGAGCCACGCCCGGCCCGGGGTCAGGCCGGCTTCGCGGAAGGTGTAGCGCACCCAGTACTGCCCGTAGATCCAACCGTCGCCGGGGTGGGCCTCGGCATAGGCCAGGATGCTCGCGCGCAACTGTTCCGGGGTCGGGTCTTCGATGCCGACATCCAGGTCGTCGCTGTAGCGCGGGGCCAGGGCCAGGTCAGGGTGGGTGTGCATGTCGTGCAGGCCCGGCATGCAGAAGGCGCCCTGCAGGTCATGCACCAGGGTGTTCGGGCCCTTGAACCCTTGCAGCTCGGCCAGGCTGGCAACCCCTACCAACTTGCCGCCGCGAATGGCCACGGCCTCAGCCCAGGGCTGCGCAGGGTTCTGGGTATAGATGCGACCGTTGCCAAGTATCAGGTCGGCATAGGTCCCTTGCGCAGAATGGGTAGAGGAAAAGTTGTCGGACTCAGCCATGCAAGCCACCTTCGAGTTCAGTGCGGGTGAAGGGTCTTCCGCGCACGTTTGGCTTCGGTGACCCTGACGAATGGCACTAGTATTGTTGAATCAACCAATACAACAATCGATTTTTTTTGGCTTAATCGTTCGATTTACGTCACCATACGATTCAACACTCAGCTCCCTTAAAGACAGGATTCTTTATGCGCTTTCCTTCGATGACAGCCCTGCGGGCTCTGGATGCGGTGGCCCGGCTGGGCAGCGTGTCGGTCGCCGCTCGCGAACTGAACCTGACCCGCAGCGCCATCAGCCACCAGATCAGCAAGCTGGAAGAGTGCGTGGGGTTTGCCCTGACCGAGCGCATCGGCCGCGGGATCGGCCTGACCTACCAGGGCGAGCGTTATGCCCGCGAAGTGCACGGGATTCTGTTGAACCTGCTGGACGCCGGCCAGCCGGTTGACGACCAGGAAGTCTCGGGACGGCTGTGTGTCAGCTGCGCGCCGGGGTTTGCCACTTACTGGCTGTGCCACCACATTGGCGCGTTCCTGCGCCAGTACCCGCAGGTGCAGTTGCAGCTGATCTCCCCCAAGTCGCCGGACGACACCCACAACACCAACGTCGACCTGTTTATCGCCTACGGCATTGGCGACTGGCCAGAAATGCACGTCGAGGAAATCGTCGCGCTACGCTTTTTCCCGGTGTGCAGCCCGCGCCTGATCAATGCCTTGAGCGGCCTGAAGAACCCGCAGGAACTCAGCGCCTACCCGCTGCTGCACATGACCGACTACTCGGACTGGCGCGTCTGGCTGACCGCCGCCGGTGCCTCGGGCGTCAATGCCATGAGCGGAATCCTGTTCTCCGACGCCCACTGCGCGCAGTCGGCGTGCATTGCCGGCCAGGGCATCGCCATCGGCGACAACCTGATCAGCGGCGACGCGCTGTCCAAGGGACTGTTGGTGCGCCCATTCGACATCACCATCGACCTGCACCGCGGCTACTACCTGGCAACCGACCCGCAAAAAGCCGAGCGGCGGGTGGTCCAGGCCTTTAGCAGTTGGGTCAAGACTCAGTTGCAGTCCTCGCACCAGACCTGGCAAGACACCCTCTGACGTGGCGGCAAGCTCCGCTCTTTCATAGGGCGGAGTCAGCGGGTAATTGAGTAATTTTACTAACCAATACCCACAAAATAATTCCATTGATGTAGCGATACTTTTAACAATAATAAACCCAAAGCCCATTTCGGATTTGCATCCGTCCTCGTACGTCTTATGGGCAATAAAAAGAGGAACTCCATCGTGTCCAGCGGTTCAGCGATTCAGCTCAGCGCACAAGGTATCAGCCAGTATTACGGTCGCTTCGCAGCGCTGGATAACGTCGACCTGGACGTTCGTCAAGGCGAGTTCCTGACGTTGCTGGGGCCTTCCGGTTCGGGCAAGACCACCTTGCTGATGATCCTCGCGGGCTTCCTCAGCCCGACGTCCGGCAAGTTGATGGAACAGGGCGTCGACATCATCAAGCGCTCGGCGGAAAAACGTAACTACGGCATGGTGTTCCAGGGGTATGCGCTGTTCCCGCACATGACGGTGGCGGACAACGTGGCCTACCCGCTGCGCATCCGCAAAGTCGCCGCCGAAGAACGCCAGCGTCGGGTCAAACACATTCTCGAGGTGGTCGGCCTCGGCGCGCACATGCACAAGAAGCCCGCCGAAATGTCCGGCGGCCAGCAACAGCGCGTGGCGATTGCCCGGGCGCTGGTGTTCGAACCGGACCTGCTGCTGCTCGACGAGCCCCTGTCGGCACTGGACAAGAACCTGCGCGAACAGCTGCAGACCGAACTGCAACGCATCCACCGCCAGGTCGGCACCAGCTTCGTGTTCGTCACCCACGACCAGAACGAAGCCCTGGCGCTGTCATCGCGCATCGCGATTTTCAACCACGGCAAGCTGACCCAGGTCGACACTCCGGAAAACATCTACAACCGCCCCGAGAGCCGGTTTGTCGCCGAGTTCCTTGGCAAGATGAACCTGTTCCCGCTGCTGGACCTGACCCGCAACGGCCCGACCGCCAGCGGCCGCTGTGGCGACAACCTGCTGCACGCCCAGGCCCCCGCGCCCCTGAGCAAACAGCCGAGCGTGCTGGCGGTGCGTCCCGAACACATGGACCTGCACAGCGAACGCCCGAACCGCGACGGCTACAACGTGATCCCGGCGCAACTCACCGACAAGGTCTACCAGGGTTCCAGCACTCACCTGTCGCTGACGGTCGGGGGCGACGCCCTGCCGATCAACCTCTCGGTTCCCGGTAATCATCCGGGGGCCCTGATGCCCAGCGGCGCTCCGGTGTGGCTGAGCTGGCCGGTCCAGCAAAGCTTCCTGCTGCAAGCCTGACCCCTGAATTACGTGCGTCACAAAGCTCTCTCCTAACGACAACAATAGGCCCTTGTCCCAACGGACACCCGCCATCTGAGGACTTGCCCATGAGCCAGGATCATCAACGCGACTGTATTGAAGTGCTTATCGAAAAGGCCCGTGGCGGGCAGATCAACCGACGCACCTTCATCCAGGCCATGGGCCTGTTGGCGGCAGTGCCCCTGGCGCTGCGCAGCGGTATCAGTTGGTCGGCCGACAAGCCGCTGGTGGTGGTCAACTGGGGCGGCGACGCACTGACCGCCTTCCGCTCGGCCTGGACCGACACCTTCACCAAGAACACCGGAATCCAGGTGCGCATCGACGGCGCCGGCCCCACCGAGGGCGCGATCCGCTCGCAACTGGCCAGCGGTCAGCCCAGCTGGGACGTAGTCGACGTCGAGAGCTACAGCGCAATCGTCCTGGGCAAGGAAAAGATCCTGCAGCCGCTGGACTACAACGTGATCAAGCGTGACCAGGTGGCGCCGGTACTGGCCTCCGACCACGGGATCGCCAGCTACCAGTTCAGCTACGTGATGGCCTGGGACAGCGAGAAGTTCGGTGAGAACGGGCCGAAAACCTGGGCCGATTTCTGGGACGTGAAGAAATTCCCTGGCAAACGCACCCTCTATAAGTGGATGAACGGCATGCTCGAAGCGGCGCTGCTGGCCGACGGCGTACCGGCCGATCAGCTCTACCCGCTGGACGTGGTGCGCGCGCTGAACAAGATCGACGAGATCAAGCCCCACGTGCTGTCGTTCTGGAGTTCGGGCGCCGAAAGCCAGCAACTGATGGTCGATGGCGAAGTCTCGGTGGGCGCTATCTGGCACACCCGCGCCAAGCTGCTCAGCGAAGACACCGAAGGCCGCGTGCGCTGGAGCTTCGACAACGGCTTCATCAACTCCAGCAGTTGGGCCGTGCTGTCGGGCAACCCGGCGGGCAGCCAGCCGGCGATGCAGTTCATCCAGCATGCCCTGCAACCGCAAGGCCAGCTCAAGCTCTTCGAACTGCTGGGTAACGGGCCGTCCAACAGCGCGACCGAGAAGCTGATGTCGGCCGAACAACTGCAAGCCAACTGCGCGTCAGAAGAGAACCTGAAAAAACAGATCGCGCTCAACGCCCAGTGGTACGCCGATAACTACTCCAACGCCCTGGAGCAGTACCTCACGCGGCTGTCCAAGTGAGCCATCGATCATGACCATGACCTTGACCCTGAGCAAACCCAAGCCGCGGTTCAGTTCGCCGGCGCTGGAACGCAGCTTGCTGCTGTTCCCGCTGCCGGTGTTGCTGCTGATCTTCTACGTGCTGCCGTTTATCGGCGTGGTTGGCTGGAGTTTCTCGTTGCCGACACCGGGCCTGGACCAGTACGAACGCATCGCCACCGACCCGGCCATCCACGACATGCTCTGGCGCACCCTGCGCCTGTGCCTGACCGTCAGCGTCCTGGCCCTGGTGATCGGTTACCTGCTGGCTTACTGCTGGGTGTTCAGCCCGCCGTTCTGGCAGCGGGTGGTGGAGATCTGCATCTTCATCCCGTTCTGGATCTCGGTGCTGGTGCGGGCGTTTGGCTGGTTGATCGCCCTGCGCAGCAACGGAGTGCTCAACAATGGGCTGATGGGCATGGGCCTGATCGATCAACCGCTGCAACTGAGCCGCAACGAAATCGGGGTGGTGATCGGCATGCTCCACGTGATGATTCCGTATGCGGTGTTCCCGCTGCTGTCGAGCATGCGCCAGCTGGACCAGCGCATCCTCATGGCCTCCCGCGGCCTGGGCGCCGGGCCACTGCGCACCTTCTGGCAAGTGTTGCTGCCCCAGACCCTGGCGGGAGTGCTGGGTGCCTTCATCATGGTCTTCGTGTTCTGCCTGGGCTTCTTCATTACCCCGGTACTGCTGGGTGGCGGGCAGACGGTGATGATCGCCGAGTACGTGTTCCTGCAAATGTTCCAGACCAGTAACTGGGGCCTGGGAGCTGCCTTGAGCGTGGTGCTGCTGTTGTTGGTCAGCGCATTGATCTGGGTCCTGCTGAAAATGACCCGTGTGAACCGCCTGGTAGGCTGAGGTTATCTATGAACACCCATCGTACAAGCCTGAGTACCCGCCTGCTGGCCGTGACCGCCATGGCGTTCATGCTGTTCCCGCTGCTGACGGTGATACCGGTGTCGTTCACCAGCAAGCGCTTCCTGTCGATGCCCGAGGGCAACTGGTCGCTGCGCCATTACGAGGCGCTGGTGAGCAACCCGGACTGGTTCCATGCCATCAGCCAGAGCCTGACCATTGCCTTTGCCACCAGTATCATCGCGACCCTGCTGGCGGCCAGCTTCAGCCTCGGCATCTGGTACATGCGCTCGAAACTGGCCACCGCGCTGATCGGCCTGGTGCTGTTGCCCATGGCGATCCCGCCGGTGATTTCGGCGCTGGTGCTGTACTTCATGGAAACCAAGCTCGGCCGCTTCGCCCCGGGCATGGGCTACGACACCCTGACCGGGGTGGTGATCGCCCACGTGATCATGGTGGTGCCGTACGGGGTGGTGACCATGCTCGTGGCCCTCAGCCAGATCGACCGCCGGATTGAACTGGCGTCGCGCAACCTCGGCGCCAGCCTGATGCAGACCACCTTCATGGTGATCCTGCCGAACCTCAAACTGGGCTTGGCATCCACCGCCCTGCTCGGCTTTGCCCTGTCATGGGAAGAAGTGGCGGTGACCCTGTTCATCACCAGCGTCAACGTCGACACCCTGCCCAAACGCATCTGGAGCGGCTTGCGCGACAACGTCGACCCAAGCGTGGCCGCCATCTCGGTGCTGCTGATCAGCCTGACCCTATTGGTGCTGATTGGACGCCTGGTGGTCCAGCACCTGGTCGACAAACGAGCGCAAAGGCTTCAACACCCGTGACAACACCGCCCCGGTCCAATAGATTAGGCGGCCTGAAAAGGCCGTCGTGCTTTCTCGCCTCAATTCAAGTTTAAAGAAGTAGTGAAATTTCAATGCCAGATTCCAACACCGCTGAATCCGTAGTCACCTTGTCGTCCAAAGCGGAATACGAAAACTCCATCAATCTTTCACAACACGTGCCCCAGGCCAAAACCATCAGCGAGATGGTCCTGGACGCTTTCCACACCTCCAAGGAAAGCGACCAGATCCGCGAACTGCGCACGGCCATCCGCCAGGCCCACGATCGCTTCGACGACGACCAGGCCTACGAACTGATGGGCCAGCTCAAGCAGCTCAAGGACGCCGAGGCCGCCGACATCGCCGCCCTCGAAGACCTGAGCAGCAAGTTCCCGATCAGCCGCATCCTGTCCAGCTTCAAGGACGACCCAAGCTTCCAGGAGCTGGTCTACGGCTTGGCCCTGAAAGTCCTCAACCAGACCCACCAGGCCATCAGCAACCCAAGCGGCAGCAAGGGCAAGGCCGCCCGCGCGAAGAAAGAAGTCGAAGTGTTCAGCATCAGCAAGGACGGCCTCACCGTGACCCTGCCCCTGCGCACCCCACGCTCGAAACCCAGCGTCGATCGCCAAGCCTATGAATTCCTCGGCTTCACCTTCGTCGGCGAAGGCGACGAACTGGAACTGGAAAACGAAACCTTCCTCGACGCCAGCGGCACCGAACAACCGGCCACCCGCAAAGCCATCATCACCGCCCTGCAACAGCAGACCGCGTTTGCCGGCTACAGCATCGCGGCCCAGTAATCGCCGAGCAAAACCAGCCCAACAAAAAGCCCCGCACTTCTCACAAAGGCGGGGCTCCAGTTACAGCGGCAAACCTCAAGGCGCGTAAGTCAGCAACAACTCACTCGGCACCTTGAAATCCAACGACATCATCACGCTCAACGCAGTGATGGTGAAGATCGAGAACACAAACAGCTTGCGCGCCCACACCGTGTCATCCACCGCCTTGTAGCCGGTCCAGGCCATATACAACCAGTACATGCCCATGGCCGCCGCAACCGCGAGATAACTCATCCCCGCATAACCACTGAAGGTCAGCATCAAGGTCGCCACCAGGAACGCCAGGATGTAGAGCAGGATATGCCGCTTCGCCACCTGGATCCCACGCTTGACCGGCAACACCGGAATCGATGCCGCCAGGTAGTCGTTGAAACGGAAGATCGCGATCGCATAGGAGTGCGGCATCTGCCACAGGCTGAACATCACCAGCAGGGTCAGCGCAGCCATGTCGAAGCTGTTGCTCACAGCCACATAACCGATCACCGGCGGCATCGCCCCCGACAGACTGCCCACCAGCGTGCCGTGTACCGACTTGCGCTTGAGATACAGGCTGTAGAAGCCGACATAGATGACAAACCCGATCACCGCGAACAGCGCCGCCAACGGGTTGGCCACCTTGTACAGCAGGGCCACGCCAGCAACACCCAGGACAGTCGCGTAGACCAGTGCCAGTTTCAGGGAGATCAGGCCCTGCACCAGCACCCGGTTCTTGGTGCGCTCCATCTTCAGGTCGATGTCACGGTCGATGCAGTTGTTGAACACGCAACCCGAGGCCACCACCAGGGACGTGCCGATCATCGCGGCCAGGAAAATGGCCAGATCGACATGCCCCTTCGAGGCCAGGAAAAATCCGCCTGCCACAGAAAGCACGTTACCGAAAATGATCCCCGGTTTGGTGATTTGGATAAAGTGCTTAAAGGACATCCGGACTTACCTCACTTCGCCATCATGAAGGTGTGGATGCTGAACATGATCCACAGCGACAGACCCACCAGCAGGACAATTACCAGTGCGGCGAAGACAAACGCGATCACGTTGTTACGCTGAGCCTGCGAACGATCCAGGTGGAGGAAGTACACCAGGTGCACCAGCACCTGGATCACGGCGAATGCCAGGACGATCCACAAGGTGATCGACTTCGGCAGCGATGGGTACATCACCAGGCCGAAAGGAATCACCGTCAGGATTACCGAGAGGATGAAGCCGATGGCGTAGGACTTGACGCTGCCGTGACCGGCGTCGTCGTGGGAATGTGATGTGTTAGCCATTTACATAGTCCCCATCAGATAAACAACGGTGAATACGCAGATCCACACGACGTCCAGGAAGTGCCAGAACAGGCTCAGGCAGCTCAGACGGGTCTTGTTGGTCGCCGTCAGGCCGTTTTTCTGCACCTGGTACATCATGATCGCCATCCAGATCAGACCGCTGGTCACGTGCAGACCGTGGGTACCGACCAGGGTGAAGAACCCGGACAGGAAGCCGGAACGGCTAGGGCCGTAGCCTTCGGAGATCAGCAGGTGGAACTCGTTGATCTCCATGGCGATAAAGCCGGCGCCGAACATGAAGGTCATGGCCAACCAGCCCAGGACCTGGCTCTTCTTGCCCTTGAACAACGCCAGCATGGCGAAGCCGTAGGTGATCGAACTGAACAGCAGCAGAGCGGTTTCGCCCAGTACATACGGCAGTTCGAAGATGTCGTGGCCCGACGGGCCACCGGCGACGTTGTTTACCAGTACCGCGTATACCGCGAAGATCGACGCAAACAGGATGCAGTCGGTCATCAGGTAGAGCCAGAAGCCGTATACGGTCATCTCGCCCGAGTCGTGGTGATGGTCATCATGCCCATGTCCATCGACATGGGTGTGTCCAGCATTGGTCACTAAGTTCGACATGGTTTAAGCCTGTTCCAACGAGGTTTCAACACGGGTGGCGGTGGCTGGAACTTTCCCGGCCGCTACCAGACGCTTGTGCTGCTCGGCTTCGATGCGCTCGATCACGTCGACCGGCACCATATAGCCCTGATCATCACGCGCAGCGTGGATCACGAAGTACACCACGGTGCCGACCAGACCGAAGGCGGCCAGCCACCAGATGTGCCAGATCATCGCGAAACCGAACACTGTCAACAGTGCGCCCATGACCACACCGGTGGCGGTGTTGTTTGGCATGTGGATCGGTTCGTAACGGCTTGGCGCCTGGTATGCAGTACCGTTTTCCTTGGCTTCGGTGAACGGATCGATCACATCGGCTTTTGGCAGTACGGCGAAGTTGTAGAACGGTGGTGGCGAGGAGGTCGACCATTCCAGGGTGTGGGCATTCCACGGGTCACCGTGTTCGCACATGTTTTCTGGCTTGTTGCGATCACGCACGCTGACGTACAGCTGGATCAACTGGCAGGCGATGCCGACAGCGATCATCACGGCGCCGAACATGGCGACGTACAGGTACGGTACCCATTCCGGGTTGGTGGTGGCGTTCAGGCGACGGGTCATGCCCATGAAGCCCAGGACGTAGAGCGGCATGAATGCGACGAAGAAGCCGGTGATCCAGAACCAGAATGCAGCCTTGCCCCAGCCTTCGTGCAGCTTGAAGCCGAACGCTTTCGGGAAGTAGAAGCCAAAACCTGCGATGTAGCCGAACACGGCGCCGCCGATGATCACGTTGTGGAAGTGCGCGATCACAAACAGGCTGTTGTGCAGGACGAAGTCAGCACCCGGGATGGCCAGCAGTACGCCGGTCATGCCGCCGATGGCGAAGGTCACCATGAAGCCCAGGGTCCACAGCACTTGGCTGGTGAAACGCAGGCGGCCCTGGTAGATGGTGAACAGCCAGTTGAATAGCTTCACACCCGTGGGGATCGAAATCAGCATCGTCGCCAGGCCGAAGAAGGCGTTGACGCTGGCACCCGAACCCATGGTGAAGAAGTGGTGCAGCCAGACCATGAAGCCGAGGATCGAGATCGCGCCCGAAGCGTAGATCATCGAATGGTGGCCGAACAGTTTCTTGCCAGTGAAGGTCGAGATGACTTCGGAGAAGATCCCGAACGCCGGCAGAATCAGGATGTACACCTCGGGGTGACCCCAGGCCCAGAACAGGTTGACGTACATCATCGGATTGCCACCAAGTTCATTGGTGAAAATGTGGAAATCCATGTAACGGTCAAGCGTCAGCAGTGCCAGGGTAGCGGTCAGGATCGGGAACGAAGCGACGATCAGGACGTTGGCCCAGGTGCAGGTCCAGGTGAAGATCGGCATGTCCATCAGCTTCATGCCCGGGGTACGCATTTTCAGCACGGTAGCCAGGAAGTTGACCCCCGTCAGCGTCGTACCTAGCCCGGATAGCTGTAGCGCCCAGATGTAGTAATCCATCCCCACGCCCGGACTGTATTGCAGGCCCGACAGCGGCGGATAGGCAACCCAACCGGTCTTGGCGAATTCGCCAACGCCCAGGGACAGGTTGATCAGCACCACGCCGGAAACCAGTAACCAGAAGCTCAAGGAGTTCAGGAACGGGAAGGCAACGTCACGCGCGCCGATCTGCAGCGGCACTGCAAGGTTCATCAGGCCGGTGAAGAATGGCATCGCCATGAAGATGATCATGATCACACCGTGAGCGGTGAAGATCTGGTCATAGTGTTCAGGAGGCAGGTAGCCCGGCGAACCCTCGGTGGCCATGGCCAACTGGGTACGCATCATGATGGCGTCGGCAAAACCGCGCAGCAGCATGACCATGGCGACGATGATGTACATCACGCCAATTTTCTTGTGGTCGACCGAGGTCAACCACTCGGTCCACAGGTAGGTCCACTTCTTGAAGTAGGTGATTGCAGCGAACAGCGCCAGACCACCGAGCGCGATCATGGCGATGGTAATCATCACGATCGGTTCGTGGAACGGGACCGCTTCCCAACTTAATTTACCAAACATCGTTTACTCCTCTGCCCCGGCAGCTGAATGCGATTCCATGTCCGTAGCGGCCACTTCTTTCTCTTTCTTCTCGTGCTTGACCTTCGGACCCGGTTTCATCCCTTCGTACTTGTCGACGATGATCTGGAACAGGTTCGGCGTAACCGAGGAGTAGAGCTCGACTGGGTTGTTCTGGCTCTGCTTGGAAAGGGCTGCGTATTCAGCTTGTTCAAGCTGTTTAGGTGCCTTTTTGACTTCGCTTACCCAGGCGTCGAACTCTTCCTGGGTGGTGGCGATTGCCTTGAATTTCATACCGGTGAAACCAGCGCCGCTGTAGTTGGCGGAGATACCGTCCATTTCAGCGTTCTGGTTGGCGATCAGGTGCAGCTTGGTCTGCATGCCCGCCATCGCGTAGATCTGGCCGCCCAGGCCCGGGATGAAGAACGAGTTCATCACGGCGTCCGAGGTCACCTTGAAGTTGATTGGCGTGTGCGCCGGGAACACGATCTTGTTGACCGTGGCGATGCCTTGTTCCGGGTAGATGAACAGCCACTTCCAGTCCAGCGCGACCACTTCGATGGTCACAGGCTTGACGTCGGACTCCAGCGGACGGTACGGGTCCAGGGCGTGGGTCGATTTGTAGGTGACGTAACCCAGGGCAATGATGATCAGAACCGGGACAGCCCACACTGCGATTTCGATCTTGGTGGAGTGGTTCCACTTGGGCGTGTAGGTGGCGCTGGTGTTGGACGCACGGTACTTCCAGGCGAACAGGAAGGTCATGACGATGACCGGAACCACGACCAGGAGCATCAGCAGCGTTGCGGTGATGATCAGGTTTCGCTCGTCCAGGCCGACCTGGCCCTTGGGATCGAGCAAGGTCATGTTGCAGCCTCCCAGCAACAGCGTGCCGAGCAGCGGCAATAAGCCTAGTAGTCTGGGGTACCTGTTTTTACTCATCTCACGACCTCTAAAGCAGCTTGCGCAATGCAGTTGGGTTTCGATCGCCAACACTTCACCCTGCCAAGGGTTGGCATTTTTCTTGGATTGAATAAGGGCTTGCCCGTCACGCGTTAAACGCTGATTGACACATCCTGGGCCAGCGGTGAGTTCTTATTCGAATTCGTGGTCAAAGGCCTTGTTACAGACCAATTCCATTTGGTGCGGATAATTGGAAAGGCACCGACACCTGGGGTCGCACGAAGCTATCGAACCGCTCCTCGACCACCCTTCTCTGCTCAGGGGTGAGCAGTGCCGGAATTTCAGTGCGGCCGATTGTAGATATGTAACGTTTTATAAACCATGTCTCATCTCGAAATAATTTTTATCGGATACAGCAACAATCATTAACCAATCCTGTAAAGATTGTCGATTTTATCGCGATTCATTCTCAACAAGAACCCCAAAAATTGTAGGCCTACTGTGCGCAGTTCAGACAGCTTCCAGGCCCAAGCTCGGTCCGCCATGCTCGCCAAAGCCCCCTTTTCACAAGGCCTGTGGCGATTCGCCGAAGCCTGTTAAAACTGCCTGTCGCGGCATTCTTGCTGGCTTTTGGCCAAGACCGGCGCCGGGCAGATCTTTGTATCTTTTCATGCCAAAACACGAAGCTTGAAATGAGTTGCGACACTTGAGCTGTGACAACATGTCGCACACTCGCCGCACCCTCGATTGCCCCACATCACGAACTTTTTACTGGCGCGCTGAAACGTCAAACGCCCCGGCCTCTTTCGAGGACCAGGGCGTTTTTTGTGCAACGACGGTGGTTGAGGGTGTCGGCCTCAGTTCAGCTGTTTGCGGTTGCGCGAAACCAGCAGCGGCACCAGGACCACGGTCAGGACGAAGGCCACCAGGGCCCATTGCGCCAGCGACAGGCCAAGGATCGGCGGATAAGGCGTGGAGCAGAAACCGTCGACCTGGAAGCCCAGCGGGAAGATCTTCGCCAGTGGCAAGCCATCGACAATCGGCTGCAGCACATCAATACCGCAGCTCACCGATGGATAGAACTGGGTGTAGACGTGATGGGCCGCGGTGCCCGCCCCTGCCAGGGCAAAGATCACCACCAGGGTCTCGAACACCGTGATGCTGCGTCGGGTGCACATGGCCGCGCCGGCGAACGCACTGAGAGCGATCAGCAGCAATGCATAACGCTGCAGGATGCACAGTGGGCACGGGGCTTCGCCCAGCACGATCTGCATGTACAGCGCGCCTCCGATCAGCGCCAGGCAGATGATGCCCAACAACACCAGAAAGCGCCGCTCACGGCCCAGGCGCATCGAATCCTCGTTCATTCCCGTTTCCTTCGTCATAAATCAGGCTATGGCCGCCAGTTTACACGCCAGGCGTGCGTATGCAGCACGTGGCGTGGTGTCGGACCTTTCGCTGGGAATTAACGGTGGGGGGTATTAACAGCGGATTAACCCGTGGAATCTGTGTTGACGCGCATGACGCCATCGCGAGCAAGCTCGCACAGTGAATCTGTGGGACCAGGCCAGGCGGCGCTCCGCTTGCCCGGGATGGCGGTGGGTCAGGGGGCATAAATGTTGGCTATGCCGGCCTCATCGCGGGCAAGCCCGCTCCCACAAAGATACTCCAACGTAGGAAAGCAGGCCGGCCGGTAGGCCGCCTCGCCTGCCCTTGCCACTCAGGCCGACCGGCAGGTCGCCGTGCTTTTGCTCTTGATCCACCCGCCCCATCGGCAGGCTGAGCGAAGGTGTCCATCAGGGGGGAGGCGCGGAGCGCCGTGCGGCGAAGCCGCATACATCGAGAGGAGGTGCAGCGAAGCAAACCGGAGGCGATGCCCCCGGATGGATACCGTAGCGAAGGGACCCCGAGCCTTAGCGAGGGGCCGAACGCCTGGGGCAAAGACCTTTGGTTACTTTGGGGCGTTTGCCAAAGTGACCCGCCGTAAGGGCGGAACCATTAGCCGCCACAACCGCAGCAATGGATATACCTCAAATCCAAGATCAAAAGATCACAACCTTCAGCAGCTCCCACAGACCCTCAACACCATAGAATCTCCCACAATTGACCTTGCCTCGACTAAAGACTGGTGGAAGCGAGCCTGCCCGCGATAGGGGCGACTCGGTCTGACCAAATCGCCCCTTTGCCGTTACTCCAGCGCCGCAGCCGGCCCAAAGAACTCGTAACGGCTCTGGCTCTCCGGCACACCCAACGCCTTGAGGTGACGCTTGATCGCCGCCATGAAACCCTTGGGCCCCAGGAAGTAGGCATCCAAGTCCCGTTGCTCGGGCAACCAGTTGCCCAACTGCTCCTGGCTCAGCAACCCGACCTGGTCGGCCGCCGGGCTGATTCCGTCATCTTCGGCGTAGCAGTAGAAGCGCTTGAGTTGCGGATGACGCGCGGCCAGGCCGTCGATCCAGTCACGGAAGGCATGCACCCCGCCGTTGCGCGCGCAGTGGATAAAGTGCACCGGCCGCTCGGTTGCCAGGGCCGCTTCGAGCATGGCCAGGGTCGGGGTGATGCCCACCCCGCCGCTGATCAGCACTAGCGGCTTGTCGCTGGCCGTCAGGGTAAAGTCGCCAGCAGGCGGGAACAGTTCGATGCGGGCACCGACCTGGAACTGGTCATGCAGGTAATTCGAAGCGCGGCCGCCGGCTTCGCGCTTGACGCTGATGCGGTACTGGCCGTCGGTACCCAGGGACGACAGCGAGTAGTTGCGACGAATCTCTTCACCGTCCAGCAGCAGCTTCATGCCGATGTACTGGCCTGGCTCTGCGGCAAGGATCGGGCCCTTGTCCGCGGGTTCAAAGTAGAACGAGGTGATTTCCGCGCTCTCCTCGACCCGCTGGGCCAGGATGAACTCGCGCGCCCCGCGCCAACCGCCGACAGCTTCGGCTTTCTGGTCGTAGATCACGGCTTCGGCACCGATCAGGATCTCAGCCAGTTGGCCATAGGCCGCGCCCCAGGCATTCATCACTTCGGGCGTGGCGATCTCGTCACCGAGCACTTCACTGATGGCGCGCAACAGGCAGCTGCCAACAATCGGATAGTGCTCGGGAAGAATCTGCAGGGCCACATGCTTGTTGATGATCTTCGCCACCAGATCGCCCAACTGGTCGAGCTGGTCGATGTGCCGAGCGTACATCAGCACGCCATTGGCCAGGGCCCGGGGCTGGTCGCCGCTGGCTTGGTGCGCCTGGTTGAACAGCGGGCGCACTTGCGGGTATTCGCTGAGCATCATGCGGTAAAAGTGGGTGATCAGGGCTTCACCACCGCTTTCCAGCAGTGGCACAGTGGATTTGACGATGGCACGGTCTTGAGCGCTAAGCATAAGGGGATGAACTCCTGAACGACTGCTTTTAATGGATTACCCTTTGGGTATCAGTTTCCATGCCAAGTATTAAATCGTTATAAATCAATGATTTGATTAATATGTAGTCATAACGACCCTTGGGGTTTTATAGTCACCTCGACTACATGGAGTCAATATGACTGCAAAATCCCTGCTGACCACCCTGCTGCCGCTGGTCTCTGACCTGTCCCGCGAACTGCCCGAAGGTGAGCGCTACCGGCGCCTGCTGGAAGCCATGCGTGCCCTGCTGCCCTGCGATGCCGCCGCCCTGCTGCGCCTGGATGGCGAATGGCTGGTGCCGCTGGCGGTCGACGGCTTGAGTACCGACACCCTGGGTCGGCGCTTCAAGGTCAGCGAGCACCCGCGCTTCGAGGCGCTGCTCAGCAGCCCTGGCCCGACACGCTTTGCCGCCGACAGCAAGCTGCCGGACCCTTATGACGGCCTGGTCGATGGCCTCGACGAGCACCTGGAGGTCCACGACTGCATGGGCTGCCCGCTGTTTATCGATGAGCGGCCCTGGGGCTTGCTGACCCTGGATGCGCTGGACCCGGAACGCTTCGAACCCATCGAACTGGATGCCCTGCAGGCCTTCGCCAGCCTGGCAGCCGCCACGGTCAACGCCGCCGAGCGCATTGAGCGGCTGGCCAATCGGGTCGAAGACGAGCACCAGCGGGCCGAGGTCTATCGGCAGGCCAGCGGCCAGCAGGACCGCGAAATGATCGGCCAGAGCAAGGCGCACAAGCGCCTGGTGGAGGAGATCAAACTGGTGGGCGGCAGCGACCTGACGGTGCTGATCACCGGGGAAACCGGGGTCGGCAAGGAGCTGGTGGCCCAGGCAATTCACGCCGCATCAGCGCGGGCCCACAAGCCGATCATCAGCCTCAACTGCGCCGCCCTGCCCGATACCCTGGTGGAAAGCGAGCTGTTCGGCCATGTGCGCGGGGCCTTCACCGGTGCCACCAGTGACCGCCGCGGCAAATTTGAACTGGCCAATGGCGGCACCCTGTTTCTCGACGAAGTCGGCGAGTTGTCCCTGACAGTGCAGGCCAAGTTGCTGCGCGTCCTGCAAAGCGGCCAGCTGCAGCGCCTCGGATCGGACAAGGAGCATCAGGTCGACGTGCGCCTGATCGCCGCCACCAACCGCGACCTCGCCGAAGAAGTGCGCAGTGGCCGCTACCGCGCCGACTTCTATCATCGCCTGAGCGTGTATCCACTGCTGGTGCCGGCCCTGCGTGATCGCGGGCGCGATGTGCTGCTGCTCAGTGGCTATTTCCTCGAACAGAATCGCTCGCGCATGGGCCTCAACAGTCTGCGCCTGTCCAGCGATGCCCAGGCCGCGCTGCTGGCTTACAGCTGGCCGGGCAATGTCCGCGAACTGGAACACCTGATCGGCCGCAGTGCCTTGAAGGCGCTGGGCAATTCCCGCGAACGGCCGAAGATCCTCAGCCTCAGTGCGATCGACCTGGACTTGCCCCACGACACCCTTGAGATCAGCGCAGTGCCTGCGCCCGCCGCACCTGCGCCAGCATTGGAGATGAACGGCGACCTGCGCCAGGCCACCGAGCAGTACCAGCGCCAACTGATCAGCGCGTGCCTGGAGCGCCACCAGCACAACTGGGCCAGCGCCGCCCGCGAACTGGGCCTGGACCGGGCGAACCTGGGGCGAATGGCCAAGCGGCTGGGCATGAAATGATCGCCCCCAACGGTATTGCCAAGCCGAATGAACGTCCTGCGGCCGTTGACGCAGCCTCGCGGGCTCGGCAGCGGCGACAAAGGTCGTACCGGCCCTAAAGCCTGCCGCCGACAAGTCGATAACCCGTTATCAATAGTTGTCGGCGCTCCCGCGATCCTCCGCCACCTTTTCCACAGAAGGTTTTTATGTCCTCCACCAAAGCCCGCGCAGATTCACTTTCGCTTCTGCTGTTTACCTTGCGCAGTGGCAAGCTGATGGCGATCAACCTGCTGAAAGTCAGTGAAATCATCCCCTGCCCGCCGCTGACCCGGCTACCGGAGTCGCACCCCCACGTCAAAGGCATCGCCACCCTGCGCGGCAACTCGTTGTCGGTCATCGACCTGAGCCGCGCCATCGGCGAGCGGCCCCTGGCGGACCCGGACGGTGGCTGCCTGATCGTCACTGACGTCAGCCGCTCGAAACAGGGCCTGCACGTGCAGGCGGTGAGCAAGATCGTGCACTGCCTGACCTCCGATATTCGCCCGCCGCCGTATGGCTCGGGCGGCGGACGTTCGTACATCACTGGCGTGACCTCGGTCGATGGCACGCTGGTGCAGGTGCTGGACATCGAGAAGGTCATCCACGGCATTGCCCCGGAGCCGGTGCAAATGGCGCCCACCGAGTTGAGCATGGAAGATGCCGAGTTGCTGGGCAACGCGCGCATCCTGGTGGTCGACGACAGCCAGGTGGCGCTGCAACAGTCGGTACATACCCTGCGTCACCTCGGGCTGTTATGCCACACCGCCCGCAGTGCCAAGGAGGCCATCGACTGCCTGCTGGAACTGCAAGGCACCGCGCAGCAGATCAACCTGATTGTCTCGGACATCGAGATGTCGGAAATGGACGGCTACGCCTTCACCCGGACCCTGCGCGAAACCCCCGATTTTGCCCACCTCTACGTGCTGCTGCATACCTCCCTGGACAGCGCGATGAACAGTGAAAAAGCCCGACTGTCCGGAGCCAATGCGGTGCTGACCAAGTTCTCCTCGCCGGAGCTGACCCAATGCCTGATCGACGCCGCCAAAGCGGTGGCGCAGCAGGGTCATTGAGCCGTGGTCCAGGCTTACTGCCTGTTAATGCGCCGCGAACTGGCCGGCCCCCTCGCGCCCTGCGACTGGCCGGCGGGTATCAGCCTGACCAGCTACCAACCGACGATGGCCGAGGCGGTGCATCAGTTGCTAGAGGCCGGCTATCGCCAGGGCGGCGGTCAGGTCTCGGCCCTGGCTACCTGGCGCGAACGTTTTGAGCGCGACCCCGAATACGATCCGCAACTATGCTTCATCGCCTCCGACGCGCAGGGCCTGGTCGGCGTGATCCAGTGCTGGACCAGCGCCTACATCAAGCACCTGGTGGTGCATCCCCGCGCCCGGGGGCAGGGCTTGGGACGGGCGTTGCTGCTGCATGCCTTCAGCGTTTTCCAGCAGCGTCGCGAAGGGTTTGTCGATTTGAAGGTGCTGGAGGACAACCATCGGGCTCGGCAGTTGTATGACAGTTGCGGCATGCGCCTGGTGCGCCAGGAACCCGTGCCCGACTGAGAACGCCCCCCACAACTGCATCAGGCATACTCCCTATCCGACCTATCTGGAGTCCTGCCATGCGATCCCCTGCCCTGCTCTTCATCGCCCTGACCAGCCTCGCACTCCACGCCCAGGCCTCGAGCCCCGACGCCTGGGCCGCCTACGACAAGGCGGTACTCGCCAGTTGCACCAAGGCCAGCCAGTTGAGCCACGCCAAGCCGGTGGGTAATGCCGCGTTGTTCGATGATCGCGTCGGCTACAGCGCCTTGCTGCTTGAGGGCCAGTACCCGCAAAAGCACATGAAGGGACAGCGGGGCACGGAGCTGTGCCTCTACCACAAGAAAAGCAAGACCGCCCATGTCACAGAATGGGACTCGGTGCGCCCGGCCACCCAGGGTCAATGACTGGCGCACAACTTGCTTCGCACCAGGCCCCGGCGCTGTTTTTTTGTCATCGCTGACGCTTTCGGACTGTGAACGCCCCCATGAACACATCGTTTTCCTGCGTAGGCTGCGGCAAATGCTGCAATGACCACCATGTGCCCCTGACTCTCGCCGAAGCCCGCATGTGGGCAGCGGATGGCGGCGCAGTGATCGTGCTAGTCGAAGGGTTCCTGGACAACGGCCTGGGCCTGCCGGCCGTGCAGCGCGAACACGCCCGCCGCCGTTCAGTGGTGGTGCCCAGCGGTGACACCCACGCCTACGTGACGATTACCTTCGCCGCCTTCAATGCGGGCCGCTGCCGGAATCTTGACGAAGACAACCTGTGCCGGATCTATGAGCGTCGGCCGCTGGTGTGCCGGATCTACCCGATGGAGATCAACCCACACATCCCCCTGACACCGGGAGCCAAGGACTGCCCGCCCGAGTCATGGCAGCAGGGGCCTGAGTTGATCGTCGGCGGCCAATTGGTCGACCCGGCGCTGGCAAGCCTGATCGAAGATTCGCGCCAGGCCGATCGGGACGACATTCAAGCCAAGGAAGGGATTTGCACACGCCTGGGAATTTACACCGCAGCCCTCAAGGGCGACGGTTTTACCGCCTATTTGCCGGATATGGCCGCGTTTGCCGCCGCCATCGACCAGGTTCAGGCCGAACCGCAATTGGCTGCGGTCGGGCAATGGCAGTTTCATCTGTCGGAGGCAGCGCTGGCCGATCAGGTGCAGGCCGCCGGAGCGCGGGTGACGACTGCGCAGCCCCTGAATTACGCCTTTATCTCGTTGCAGGCGGCCTAGGCCGCAATGGCAGTGGCCTGATGACCACTGCGCAAGCTCAGCAAATCAGCGTTTGCCCATCGAGCGACGGGTACCTGGTGGCGCGGCGCCCGGAACCTTGGTGTGGCCATTCTTGGCGCCATTCTTGTACCACGGCTGATTGCCAGCCTTGGCGGCAGCCAGTGCACCTGGCTTGAACGGGAACTTGAAGGCCGGGATCGCGGCGTTGCTGTCGCTGTCGGCGCTGGAGTCGACGCTGTCTGGCAGGTCAGCCTGGTCGTCAGCCGCAGGCGCTTGTGTCGGGGAAGTCATGAATGCTCCGGGTGTAGCGTTGAGTCGCGCCCGGATGATGGGTCGCGAAAAGCCGGCAGTATAGCGGGAAGAGCCGGCAGTATAGCGGGAAGAGCCGCGGCAAGCTGCAAGCTTCAAGCGCCAAGCTGTCCGCCCTGTCAGTTAGCCGTCACCCTGCTGACCGGATCGTGGGGCTATAACGGAGGCATACTGGCTACCTATCCGACCCACCGGCCCCGGCGATTGACCTGATGCCCAGCAAAAAAACCACGCTCCTGCTTGTCGCTACCCTCGTCGTGCTTGTCGCCGCCGGGGCCTGGACCCTGCTCCGGCCAGCTTCGAGCAAACTCGCCGCGTCGACGGCGGTGCCGGTGCGGGTGGTCAGCGTCGCGCAGCGCGATGTACCGCGATATGTCAGCGGCATCGGCTCGGTGTTGTCGTTGCACAGCGTGGTCATTCGCCCGCAGATCGACGGCATCCTCACCCGCCTGCTGGTCAAGGAAGGCCAACGGGTCAAAGCCGGCGACCTACTGGCCACCATCGACGATCGCTCGATCCGCGCCAGCCTCGATCAGGCCCGCGCGCAACAGGGCGAAAGCCAGGCCCAGTTGCAGGTGGCCCAGGTCAATCTGCAGCGCTACAAGCTGCTGAGCGCCGATGACGGGGTGTCGAAACAGACCTACGACCAGCAGCAGGCCCTGGTCAATCAGTTGAAAGCCACCCTGCTGGGCAACCAGGCCACCATCGACGCGGCGCAGGTGCAACTCTCCTACACCCAGATACGTTCACCGGTGACCGGGCGGGTCGGGATTCGCACCGTGGATGAAGGCAACTTCCTGCGCATGAGCGATACCCAAGGGTTGTTCTCAGTGACCCAGATCGACCCGATCGCCGTCGAGTTCTCCCTGCCACAGCAGATGCTGCCGACCTTGCAAGGCCTGATCGGCGCGACGCCCGCAGCCGCGGTCGACGCCTACCTGGGAGCCGATACCGACGGCCAGACCGGCAACTTGCTCGGGGAAGGCCACCTGACGCTGATCGATAACCAGATCAACGCCAACACCGGCACCATTCGCGCCAAGGCCGAATTCAACAACCCCGGGCAAAAGCTCTGGCCCGGGCAACTGGTGACGATCAAGATCCAGACCGCGCTGGACAAGGCGGCCCTGGTGGTACCGCCGACGGTGGTCCAGCGCGGCCTGGACCAGCACTTTGTGTACCGGGTGACGGATGGCAAGGTCGAATCGGTGCCGGTGCAGATGGTCTATCAGAACAGCGACCTGAACATCATCAAGGGCGTGCAGGCCGGTGACGTCCTGGTCAGCGATGGCCAGTCGCGACTCAAGCCGGGGAGTCGCGTGCAGATCCTCGACGAACCACCGGAACTGACCCAGGCCACCGTTTCGGAGCAGCAGCCATGACGGCCCGCAGGGGGATCAGCGCCTGGTGCATCGATCACCCGGTGGCCACCGTCCTGTTGACCTTCGCCTTGGTGCTGCTGGGCCTGATCGCCTTCCCGCGATTGCCGATTGCGCCCCTGCCGGAAGCCGAGTTCCCGACCATCCAGGTCAACGCCCTGCTGCCCGGCGCCAGCCCGGACACCATGGCCTCGTCGGTGGCCACGCCCCTGGAGGTGCAATTCAGCGCCATCCCCGGCATGACCCAGATGACTTCCAGCAGTGCCCTGGGTTCGACCAACCTGACCTTGCAGTTCACCCTCGACAAGAGCATCGACACCGCCGCCCAGGAAGTCCAGGCCGCGATCAACACCGCTGCGGGCAAACTGCCCAAGGACATGCCGACCCTGCCAACCTGGCGCAAGGTCAACCCGGCCGACAGCCCGGTGCTGATCCTCAGCGTCAGTTCGACACAAATGCCCGGCACCGAACTCAGCGACTACGCCGAAACCCTGCTCGGGCGCCAACTGAGCCAGGTCGACGGCGTCGGCCAGGTCAACATCACCGGCCAGCAGCGCCCGGCCATCCGGGTCCAGGCCTCGGCCGACAAGCTCGCCGCCATCGGCCTGACCCTGGCCGACATTCGCCTGGCCATCCAGCAAACCAGCCTCAACCTGGCCAAGGGCGCGCTGTATGGCGAGTCGAGCATTTCCACCCTGGCGACCAACGACCAACTGTTCCACCCCGAGGAATACGGCGAACTGATCGTCTCCTACAAAGACGGCGCACCGGTGCACCTGCGCGATGTCGCCCGGGTGGTCAACGGCGCGGAGGACGCTTACGTGCAGGCCTGGTCCGGCACGCAGCCGGGGGTCAACCTGGTAATTTTCCGTCAGCCGGGGGCCAATATCGTCGAGACCGTCGACCGTATCCAGGCCGCGTTGCCCAGCCTGCAGGCGATGCTGCCGGCGTCGGTCGAGGTCAAGGTGCTGATCGACCGTACCCAGACCATCCGCGCCTCGCTGCACGAGGTAGAACTGACGCTGTTGATCGCGGTGTTGCTGGTGGTGGCCGTGATGGCGCTGTTCCTGCGCCAGCTGTCGGCGACGCTGATCGTCTCCAGCGTGCTCGCGGTGTCGTTGATCGCCAGTTTTGCCCTGATGTATGTGATGGGCTTCAGCCTCAACAACCTGACCCTGGTGGCGATCGTGATTTCGGTCGGCTTCGTGGTCGACGATGCGATTGTGGTGGTGGAGAACATTCACCGCCACCTGGAGGCCGGCGACGACCAACGCGTGGCGGCGATCAAGGGCGCCAGCGAGATCGGCTTCACCGTGGTCTCGATCAGCTTCTCGCTGGTGGCCGCGTTCATTCCGTTGCTGTTCATGGGCGGGGTGGTCGGGCGCCTGTTCAAGGAGTTTGCCTTGACGGCCACCTCGACCATCCTGATTTCGGTGGTGGTGTCCCTGACCCTGGCGCCCACGCTGGCAGCGCTGTTCATGCGTGCCCCCAAACATGACGCCCACGCCAAGCCTGGCTTTGGTGAGTACCTGCTGGCGCTCTATGAAAAAGGACTGCGTCGCGCCCTGGCCCACCAAAAGTTGATGCTCGGGGTCTTCGGTTTGACCCTGAGCATGGCCGTCGCCGGTTATGTGTTTATCCCCAAGGGCTTCTTTCCTATTCAGGACACCGGCTTCATCTTCGGCACTACAGAAGCCGCCGCCGACATCTCCTACAACGACATGGTGAAAAAACACCTGGCAATGGCCAAGATCGTCGCCGCCGACCCGGCCGTGGAGGTGTTCTCCCACTCAGTGGGCGTCTCGGGCAGCAACCAGACCATCGCCAACGGCCGCTTCTGGATCACCCTCAAACCTCGGAGCGAGCGCGATGTGTCGGCCAGTGAGTTCATCGACCGGATTCGCCCACAGCTGATGAACGTCCCCGGCATCGTCCTCTACCTGCGGGCTGGTCAGGATATCAACCTCAGTTCCGGCCCCAGCCGGGCACAGTATCAGTACGTACTCAAGAGCAACGACGGCCCGACGTTGAACCTATGGACCCAGCGCCTGACGGACAAGCTACGCGGCATCCCGGCTTTCCGCGACATATCCAACGACCTGCAACTGGGCGGCAGCATTACCCACATCACCATCGACAGGGCGGCGGCCGCGCGTTTCGGGCTGACCGCCAGTGATGTCGACGAAGCACTCTACGACGCCTTCGGCCAGCGCCAGGTCAATGAGTTCCAGACCCAGATCAACCAGTACAACGTGATCCTCGAACTGGACACCCGGCAACGGGGCAAGGCCGAAAGCCTGGCGTATTTCTACCTGCGCTCGCCCCTGAGCGGCGAGATGGTGCCGCTGTCGGCGCTGGCCCGCTTCGACGCACCGACCATCGGCCCGCTGTCCATCGCCCACGACGGCATGTTCCCCGCCGCCAACCTGTCGTTCAACCTGGCGCCTGGTGTGGCCCTGGGCGATGCGGTGATCCTGCTCAACCAGGCGAAAGCCGAAATCGGCATGCCGACCTCGGTCAACGGCAACTTCCAGGGCGCAGCCCAGGCATTCCAGAGTTCGCTGGCCAGCCAGCCCTGGTTGATCCTGGCGGCGCTGGTGGCGGTGTACATCATTCTCGGGGTGCTCTACGAGAGTTTCGTGCACCCGTTGACGATCATCTCGACCCTGCCCTCGGCAGGCCTCGGCGCCGTGATCATGTTGTGGCTGCTGGGCCAGGACTTCTCGATCATGGCGCTGATCGGCCTGGTGTTGCTGATCGGCATCGTCAAGAAAAACGGCATCCTGATGATCGACTTCGCCCTCGATGCCCAGCGCAAGGGTGGGCTTACGCCCGAGGACGCGATCTACCAGGCCTGTATCACGCGCTTTCGGCCAATCATCATGACCACCCTCGCCGCCTTGCTGGGCGCCCTGCCGCTGATGCTGGGCCACGGCCCCGGTGCCGAATTGCGCCAGCCATTGGGGATTGCCGTGGTCGGCGGCTTGCTGGTGAGTCAGGCGCTGACGCTGTTTACCACGCCCGTCATATACTTGTGGCTTGAACGGCTGTTTCATCGGCCTACACCAGCACCTGCGCTGGCGACTACACACTGAGGCGGGTCATGCGTGTCCTGATCGTTGAAGACGAAGAAAAAACCGCAGACTACCTGTATCGCGGCCTGACGGAACAAGGCTACACCGTGGACGTCGCCCCCGATGGCATCGAAGGCTTGCACCTGGCGCTGGAAAGCGACTATGCGGTGATTGTCCTCGACGTGATGCTGCCGGGGCTGGATGGCTACGGCGTGCTGCGGGCCTTGCGGGCGCGCAAACAGACGCCGGTGATCATGCTCACCGCCCGCGAGCGGGTCGAGGACCGGATCCGCGGCCTGCGCGAGGGTGCCGACGATTACCTGGGCAAGCCCTTCTCGTTCCTCGAACTGGTGGCCCGCCTGCAGGCCTTGACCCGCCGCAGTGGCGGGCATGAACCGGTGCAGGTGAGCGTGGCCGACCTGTGGATAGATCTGC
This sequence comes from Pseudomonas sp. IT-P176, assembly GCF_949767245.1. Lineage (NCBI taxonomy): Bacteria > Pseudomonadati > Pseudomonadota > Gammaproteobacteria > Pseudomonadales > Pseudomonadaceae > Pseudomonas > Pseudomonas sp. IT-P176. The sequence goes on along the minus strand of NZ_CATKPN010000028.1, from coordinate 110,598 downwards.
TCAGCCGCAAGGCCACCCGCGCCGGTACCCGTCTGGACCTGACGGCCAAGGAATTCTCGTTGCTCAGCGTGCTGGCCCGGCGCCAAGGTGAAATCCTCTCGAAAACCTCGATTGCCGAAATGGTCTGGGACATCAATTTCGACAGCGATGCCAATGTCGTTGAAGTGGCAATCAAGCGCCTGCGGGCGAAAATCGACGGCCCGTTCGACGAGAAACTGCTGCACACCATCCGTGGCATGGGCTATGTGCTGGAGAGCCGTCGTGCCTCGTAACTCGATCGCCCTGCGCCTGAGCGCGATGTTCACCCTGGTGGCCGCGCTGGTGTTCCTGGTGATCGGCTGGGCCTTGTACCAGCAGGTCGACAAGGCTCTGGGCCTATTGCCGGAAGCGGAGCTGGATGCGCGCTACAGAGTGCTCGAATCCACGGTGGGCAGTCATGGCACCCCGGAACATTGGGTCAAGATCAACAACAAACTCAATCTGCTGGGCGAAGGTGACAAGTGCATCAGTTTCTGGATCATCAGCGGCGATAGCCGTTACGAATACGGCGCTATCACCCCACAGATCCGCGCCTTCGCCGCAGGCCCGCTGGGCATGCGCGACCTGCAGTTACCAGAGCAGCCCTACCCACTGAAAGTGCTGGTCAGCCAGTTCCCGGCCAAGGATCAGCGCCCGCCGTTGCGCTTCATGATCGGCATCGACACGCAGACTTTTTATGAAACCCAGCATCACCTGCTGATCGCCCTGATCAGCCTGGCGATCATAGGTGTACTGCTGGCCTCCGCATTGAGTTACTGGGTCGCGCGAATTGGCCTCAAGCCATTGATCAAGTTATCCCAGGAAGCGCAACGTCTGGCCCCACCGCTGCTGTCGGCGCGCTTGCAACTGTCGCCCTTGCCGCCGGAACTCGATCAGTTTGTCACCTCGTTCAACTCGACCCTAGAGCGGGTCGAACAGGCCTATACCCGCCTGGAATCGTTCAACGCCGACGTCGCTCACGAACTGCGTTCACCGCTGACCAACCTGATCGGCCAGACCCAGGTAGCCCTGACGCGCGGACGCTCGGCGGAACACTACTTCGAAGTGCTGCAATCGAACCTGGAAGAGCTCGAGCGGTTACGCTCGATCATCAACGACATGCTGTTCCTGGCCAGCGCCGACCAGGGCAGCAAGGCCACCAAACTCACCAGCACCTCGTTGGCCGATGAAGTGGCGACCACCCTGGATTACCTGGACTTCATCCTCGAGGATGCCCAGGTCCAGGTCCGGGTCAGCGGTGACGCCCAGGTGCGGATTGAAATCGCCCACCTGCGCCGGGCCTTGATCAACCTGCTGAACAACGCGGTACAACACACCGCGCCCGGACAGGTGATCGAGGTGCGGATCGACGCCGAACACCATCAGGTTCGCCTTGGAGTGACCAACCCCGGCGAGCCGATTGCCAGCGAACACCTGCCGCGCCTGTTCGAGCGTTTCTACCGGGTCGACGCCTCGCGCAGCAACAGTGGCGCCAACCACGGCCTGGGGCTGGCCATCGTCAAGGCAATTGCGCTGATGCACGGCGGCGATGTGTTTGTGCGCAGTGACGAAGGGGTCAATACCTTCGGTATCTACCTGCCCATCTAATGGCATCCGCAGGCTGGGCGCGGCACCAACTATTGCTGTTCCCGCAACAGTCCTTTCTGTAATCCGCTCTGTTTCCTTTTACCCGCGCCCCTTATCTTTGCCCGCACCAAACAGCACTTGCCAAGCAAGAAGGTTTTTCAGATGTCCAACAGTATGGGTATTGCCAGCGCTTTCGTTTTGTCGTCCTTGTTCCTCTCGCCATTGGCCATGGCCGAAGAGTCGCCAGCCTTTATCGCGCAGAATGCCGCGCGTGCAGCCGCCTTCGACAAGGCCCAGAACGAACTGACCGCCAAGGCGCAAAACCCTGAGCACGCCCCGCAAGCAGCGACTGTCCAGGCTCAGCCGCAGGTTGAGAAAGACAGCTGATTGATCGGCGTTTCGAGTTTCCCTCGACACTTTACTCGGCTCTTTCCCAAGTGAAGTTGTCTTAAAAGCCGCTGCTATCAGCGGCTTTTTTTTATTGTGTTTTTGCCCCGCGCGCGCACGTCCCCCTTAATAAGAAACACCGGATTTCAAACAATGACCCTACAGGTCATTGCGCCAAGGAGCTGTACCCCACGTGAGTATCACCGTCAAACTGTGCCCTCTGTTCATTGCAATCGCCGCAACGATCCCCACCGCCGCCCAGGCCACCGAAAACTCCCCGCACGAAGGTTTTGTCGAGGGTTCCAGCCTCAACCTCAGTGCCCGCAACTACTACATGAACCGCAATCGCCTGCAGCAGGCTGATGACAACATCGAGTGGGGCCAGGGTTTTCTCGGACAATTCGAGTCGGGTTACACCCAGGGGCCACTGGGTTTTGGCCTGGACGCCAATGCCATGCTCGGGCTGAAACTCGATGGCGGGGGCGGCACCGACGGCTCCAGCATCCTGCCGACCGGCGATGGCAACGGCAAAGCCCCGGGGTCGTTTTCCACCAGCGGCGCGACCCTGAAAATGCGCGCCATGGACACGGAGCTCAAGGCCGGTGACCTGTTCCTCAATAACCCGGTGATCGCCGGCGGCATGAGCCGCATGCTCCCGCAGACTTTTCGCGGCGTCAGCCTGAGCAACCACAGCTTCGACGGCTGGCTGCTCGAAGGTGGCCAGGCCAGTTTCACCAAGCCGTACAACCAGAGCGGGCACCAGCGCATCGGCACTGCCTACGGGACCTTGGCCGAGGGTGACGAAAGCCGCCACCTGAACTGGGCCGGCGTGGCCTGGAGCGCGGTGCCAGGGCTTAGCAGCAGCCTGTACGCCTCCGAGCTCAAGGACGTGTGGAACCAGTACTACTACGACCTCGACTACAACTACTCGCTGAGCGAGCACGTCGGCCTGAACCCGGGCCTGCACTACTATCACACCCAGGACAGTGGCGAGGCGCTGCTGGGGGCGATCGACAACAACACCTACAGCCTGCATTTGACCCTCGGTGTCGGTAATCACAGCGTCACGGCGGCGTACCAGCGGGTGAACGGTAATACCCCGTTTGACTACATCGCCCAGGGCGACAGCGTCTACCTCGACAACTCGCAGCAATACTCGGACTTCAACGGCCCCAACGAGCGTTCGTGGAAGCTCAAGTACGCCTATGATTTTGCCGCTGTGGGCATGCCCGGCCTGACCTCGGCCCTGTCCTATTCGCGCGGCACCCTCGACTTGCGCAAAGTCGATCCGCACAGCCCCGGCTATGGCGCGTGGTACAACGCGGACGGCCAGCACGCCAAACACTGGGAGCGCGATCTCGACCTGCAGTACGTGGTCCAGGACGGCACGGCGAAAAACCTCGCCGTGCGCCTGCAATGGGCAACCAACCGGGGTGGCAACGGCTATGGCGCACTGGACAACGACACCGATGAGTACCGGGTGATCCTCGACTACCCGCTGAACGTTTTCTAAGGCGCGCCTGCGCATACCTATGGGAATGAGCCGGGCGGCCCTCCGTCTGCTCGCGATGAACCGCAGAGCGCCGGATGTTCACGGCATTCGTGCGTTTTCGTTCACGTCCATCGCGAGCAAGCTCGCTCCTACATAATGCTTCATCGCGGGGCTGGCGTTTTTTGCGCCTGGGATCTATATATGCAACCAAGCTAACGATCAACGAACTGATATCTGCAATGCCGCCCGGCCCGTTCGGGAACTACGCTGATGATGTCCCTCTGCAGAAATCAGAACCATGAGTGCAAGCCGTACGCACCTCCACTTGACGGGTAACACCCGCCGCCCCGAATTCATGCTGATTCTGGGCAGCTCGCTGACCGTCATTGCCATCATCGCCATCGTCACTTTCCTGCTGATACGCGAGCACGCCAACGCGATGCAGGCGGCGACCCGCAGCGCGACCAATATCGTGCAGTTGATCGACGCGGATGTGCTGCGCAACGTCGAACTCTATGACCTGTCACTGCAAGGCCTGATTGCCGCCGCCCAGCGTGACGACCTGCAACAGGTGTCGGCACAGATCCGTCACCTGGTGCTGTTCGATCGCTCCAGCACCGCACGTTTCAAAGGCGACCTGCTGTTGCTGGACAAGTATGGCAACGTGATCGCCGACTCCTCCCTGGTGACCCCGAAGCCGGGGAACTTCGCCGACCGTGATTACTTCCTGGCTCATGCGTTCAACGATGACACCGGGATGTTTATCAGCCGTCCTTTCAAACCCCGCTGTGAGTGCCCCGACAGCGAGCAGTGGCGCATCAGTTTCAGCCGGCGCATCTCTTCACCCTCCGGCGAGTTTCTCGGCGTGGCCGTGGCGTCCATGCGTCTCGCGTATTTCGACGAGTTGTTCAAGAGCCTGAACATCGGCAACGACAGCACCCTCAATGTGCTCGACAAGGACGGTATTCTGCTCGCGCAAAAACCCATGCTGCGTGACAACAGCATCGGCAAGAGCTTCGGCAACCGCCCCAATGTGGTTCGAATCATGCGCGAAGGCACAGGCAGTTTCAGCAGTGTCTCAAGCATGGACCACCGCAATCGCCTGTACACCTTCTCGCGCGTCGGCAATCTGCCATTGACGGTGATCGTGGCGCTGTCCATGGACGAAGTCTTCGCCACCTGGAAACGCACCGCCTATGTGATCAGTGGTGCCACCGGTGTGCTGTGCATCGGCCTGATGTGGCTGGCCCTACTGCTGTGTCGCGAGCTGCGTTTGCGCCAGCACGCCGAGCAGGAACTCGCCCAGCAGGCGGCCATTGATTCGCTCACCGGAGTGGCCAACCGCCGCACCCTGGATACGGTATTGAATCGCGAATGGTCGCGTGCCCATCGCTCGGGGAAACCGCTGTCGGTGCTGATGATCGACGCCGATCACTTCAAAGCCTTCAATGACCGGCATGGTCATCAAGGCGGGGATGATGCGTTGCGCGTGCTGGCCAGGGTCATCAGCGAAAATATCCGCCGCCCGGCTGATCTCGCTGCACGCTATGGCGGCGAAGAGTTCGCCGCGGTGCTGCCCGAAACCGATACCGCCGGTGCACTGCGCATCGCTGAAAATATTCGTGCGGCGGTCGAACGACTACCGCCCTTTGCCGCCGACGAATCGCCCATGACCGTCAGCATCGGCCTCAGTACCTCCACGGGGCAACCGAACCAGAGCCTGGAAAACCTGATGTACACCGCTGACAAGGCGCTGTACCAGGCCAAGCACCGGGGACGCAACTGCGTGGTCAGTGCGCAGGAGTAGGTCCGGTATTTGCGCCAGGCATAAAAAAAGGCCACCCGAAGGCAGCCTTTAAAAACTAGAGAGGTTTTTACTTACACTGCCGCAACTGGGCGCATGTAAGAGATCGGAGCAGTGCTGGCGTCTTCAAAAGTCACGACTTCCCAAGCATCTGTCTGCTCAATCAATTTGCGCAGAAGCTGGTTGTTCAGTGCGTGGCCGGACTTGAAGCCCTTGAACTCACCAATCAGGCTATTGCCCAGCAGGTAGAGGTCGCCAATGGCGTCGAGGATCTTGTGCTTGACGAATTCGTCTTCGTAGCGAAGGCCGTCTTCGTTCAATACACCGTCCGCATCGACCACGATGGCATTTTCAACGCTACCGCCGAGTGCGAGGTTGTGCTTGCGCAGGTACTCGATATCACTCATGAAACCAAAGGTCCGGGCGCGGCTGACTTCTTTTACGAACGAAGTGCTGGAAAAATCCACGCTGGCACTTTGGGTGCGGTCACGAAACACCGGGTGATCGAAATCGATCTCGAAGCTCACCTTGAAACCTTCGAAAGGGACAAAAGTGGCGCGCTTGTCGCCATCTTCCACTGTCACTTCACGCAGGATACGGATGAACTTCTTGGCGGCATCCTGTTCTTCCAGGCCAGCCGATTGAATCAGGAATACAAAAGGTCCAGCGCTACCATCCATGATTGGCACTTCGGACGCGGAGAGCTCGACGTAGGCGTTATCGATGCCCAGGCCAGCCATGGCCGAGAGCAAGTGCTCCACCGTGTCCACTTTGACGTCACCGTTGACCAAAGTGGTCGACATGGTGGTTTCGCCAACGTTTTCTGCGCGAGCAGGAATCTGCACCACAGGGTCGAGATCGGCACGACAAAACACAATGCCAGTGTCGACAGGTGCAGGCTTGAGGGTCAGGTAGACCTTCTCCCCGGAGTGCAGGCCGACACCTGTGGCACGGATAATATTCTTCAGGGTGCGTTGTTTAATCATGGCATGGGCCGCTTCAGCGCAAAGTGCGAACTGGTATCAACAAAGGCTGGCGATAATAGCAGACCAGACCTTTGCTGAACACCAATCAACTTAATACGCCTGATACATTTCATCAATCGGCCTGACGACGCAGGAATGCCGGGATGTCCAGGTAATCCAGATCGTCTTGCGGATTGAGCTTTGCCGCCGCCGCTGCGCCGGCCTGAGCCTGGTTGCGCATCACGGTTGGACGGTCCAGGTCGCGGTAGTTCACCGACGGCATTTCCGGACGTGCGGCAGCGGCAGAAGGAGCCGGGGCGCTGGTCATGGAAGTGTGGACGGTGTTGTCGATGACCTTGACCGGCTTCTCGATTTTCGCGCCCAGACCGGTAGCAACAACGGTCACGTGCAGTTCGTCGCGCATGTCTGGATCGATAACGGTACCGACCTTGACCATCGCGTGCTCGGAAGCGAAGGCTTCGATGATGCTACCCACGTCGGAGTACTCACCCAGGGACAGGTCAGGACCGGCGGTGATGTTCACCAGGATGCCACGCGCACCTTGCAGGTTGACGTCTTCGAGCAACGGGTTGCGGATGGCCGCTTCAGTCGCTTCACGTGCACGGTTCGGACCGCTGGCGCAGCCAGTGCCCATCATCGCCATGCCCATTTCGCTCATCACGGTACGCACGTCGGCGAAGTCGACGTTGATCATGCCCGGACGCTTGATGATGTCGGAGATACCGCGCACGGCACCGGCCAACACGTCGTCAGCCTTGGCGAAAGCCGACAGCAGGCTGGCGTCCTTGCCGAGGATGGTCAGCAGCTTCTCGTTGGGAATGGTGATCAACGAGTCGACGCTTTCGGACAGCAGACGAATACCTTCGTCGGCCAGTTGCATACGCTTGCGACCTTCGAACGGGAACGGACGGGTCACCACCGCAACGGTGAGGATCCCCATTTCCTTGGCCACTTCGGCGATTACAGGTGCAGCACCGGTACCGGTACCACCACCCATGCCGGTGGTAATGAACACCATGTTGGTGCCCGCCAGTACTTCGGCGATGCGCTCACGGTCTTCCATGGCGGCCTGACGACCGACTTCAGGATTCGCGCCGGCGCCCAGGCCTTTGGTTACGCTGGTGCCCAGTTGCAGGATGGTCCGCGCGCTGATGCTTTTCAGCGCCTGGGCATCAGTGTTGGCGCAGATGAACTCAACGCCTTCAATGTTGCTCTTGACCATGTGATTGACAGCGTTGCCGCCGCCTCCGCCAACACCGATGACTTTAATGACCGGGCTTGCGGGGATGTTGTCTACGAGTTCGAACATTTTCCCTCTCCTTCAATTCTCTAGTTTTTTTCGCCTACTGCGCCTACTGCTTGTAACGGTGTTGCGGTAAATCTTTAGAAATTGCCCTGGACCCAGCTCTTGATGCGGTCGAGCAACGGGCTCTTGGCCTCTTCGTTGCTGTAGCTATCGCGGCTGCTGCTGATCCCCGAGAAGGAAATGCCGTCGGACTGCTTTTGCAGGCCATACATCAGCAAACCAACACCGGTTGAATAAATCGGGTTGCGTACTACATCGTCCAGGCCCTTGACGCCATGGGGTACGCCCAGGCGGACCGGCATGTGGAAAATCTCTTCGGCCAGTTCGACCGCGCCTTCCATCTTCGACGTGCCACCGGTCAGCACGATGCCGGCCGGGATCAGGTCTTCGTAGCCGCTGCGACGCAGTTCGGCCTGGATCAGGGTGAACAGCTCGTCGTAACGCGGCTCGACCACTTCGGCCAGGGCCTGGCGGGACAGCTCGCGGGGCGGACGGTCACCAACGCTTGGCACCTTGATGGTTTCACCGGCACCGGCCAGCTTGGCCAGGGCGCAGGCGTAACGAATCTTGATTTCCTCGGCGTACTGGGTCGGGGTGCGCAACGCCATGGCGATGTCGTTGGTCACCTGGTCACCGGCAATCGGGATCACCGCGGTATGGCGGATCGCGCCTTCGGTGAAGATCGCGATGTCGGTGGTACCGCCACCGATGTCCACCAGGCACACACCCAGCTCTTTCTCGTCATCGGTCAGCACCGAGTACGCCGAAGCCAGTTGCTCGAGGATGATGTCGTCGATTTCCAGGCCGCAGCGGCGCACGCATTTTTCAATGTTTTGTGCCGCATTGACCGCGCAGGTGACCACGTGGACCTTGGCTTCCAGGCGCACGCCGGACATGCCCAGCGGCTCGCGCACGCCTTCCTGGTTATCGATCACGTAGTCCTGCGGCAAGGTGTGCAGGACCCGCTGGTCGGCCGGGATCGCCACTGCCTGGGCAGCATCGAGCACGCGCTCGAGGTCGGCGGAGCTGACTTCACGATCACGGATCGCGACGATGCCGTGGGAGTTCAGGCTGCGGATGTGATTACCCGCCACGCCGACGAACGCCGAGTGGATCCGGCAACCGGCCATCAGTTGCGCTTCTTCGATGGCGCGCTGGATCGACTGCACGGTGGACTCGATGTTCACCACCACGCCCTTCTTCAGGCCGCGGGAAGGATGGGTACCGATCCCGACGATTTCCAGTTGGCCATCGGCCGCGACCTCGCCTACCAGTGCCACCACCTTGGAGGTACCGATATCCAGACCGACGATCATTTTGCCGCTTTGCACGTTTGCCATGGTCCTGCCTCTTCTCAATTCTTCGCGACGGCGGGTTGGGCCGTCGTGGGCGCTACAGGTTCCCGCCAGCCGACGGCAAGGCCGTTGGCATAACGCAGGTCGATGCGCGCAATGTTCGTAATCTGTTCTTTAAGCGTCTTGTCGTAGATGGCAAAGAAGCGGCGCATCTTTTCCACCAGGTTGCCGCGGCCCAACAACAACTCGATCCCCGGCCCCGCACTGCCGGCACCTGTGGTCAGGAACCAACTGCCGCGTTCACGCAACTCCAGCCGGGCAATGGAGAAACCCAGTGGCCGAAGCATCTGGCTCAACACCTGATACTGCTGCATCACTTGCTGCTGGGCCCGCTGCGGGCCGAACAACTGTGGCAAATGTTCGTAATTGGCCAGTTCACGCGGGGTAAACGCCTGGCCCTGGTTGTTCAGCAAGGCCTCGTCACCCCAACGGGCCACGGGCAGTTGTTCTTCCAGGCGAATTACCACCTGGTCAGGCCAGACGCGACGCACTTCGGCGTGGGCAATCCAGGGCATCTGTTCCAGCTCGGTGCGCATGCTCGCCAGGTCGATGGTGAAGAAGCTCGCCGCCACGTAGGGGGCGATCCGCTGCTGTACCGCTTGCTGGCTGATGTAGCTCAAGTCGCCCTGCACGTTGATCTTGGTGATCGGGCGGTCCGCGTACGGCATCAGGCGCTGGGCACCCTCATAGGTACCGAACCCCAACGCAACCAGCAGCACCGGCCAGAACACCGCTTTGAGAAAACCAAAATTGGCTTTCGGCAGGCGCACCGACATCGGCTCTTTGGCCACCATTCGGCTGGCACCCCGCGGTACCGGCTTGCGGCCGGGAGCGGGTGGCTGATGACGTAGCTGGGCGCCTTGCATGGACTTACCCTCGCGGCTCAATGCTTGCAGCCAGGATCGCCAACACCAACTGTTGGAAATCCAGGCCGGCTGCCCGGGCCGCCATCGGCACCAGGCTGTGATCGGTCATGCCCGGTGCGGTGTTGACTTCGAGGAACCAGAACTGCCCTTCGGCGTCCTGCATCACGTCAGCCCGTCCCCAACCGGCGATACCCAGCGCCTCACAGGCTTTCGCCGTAAGGTCCATGAGTTCTTGTTCCTTGGCACTGTCGAGGCCACACGGGATCCGGTACTGGGTATCGGAAGCCAGGTACTTGGCGTCGTAGTCGTAGAAAGTGTGCGGCGTACCCAGGGCGATCGGCGGCAACACCTGGTCGCGCAGCGTGGCGATGGTGAACTCCGGACCTTGAATCCATTGCTCGACCAACACTTGCGAATCGTAGGTACTGGCCGCTTTCCAGGCGTCGGTCAATTCAGACGCTGATGTCACTTTGGCCATACCGATACTTGAACCTTCATGCGCCGGTTTGACGATCAAAGGGAAGCCCAGTTCCGTCGCTGCCGAAATACAATCAGCTTCGCTGCTCAGCACGGCGTGACGCGGGGTCGGAATACCCAAGGTGTGCCAGACCTGCTTGGTGCGCAGTTTGTCCATGGCCAGGGCTGAAGCGAGGATGCCACTGCCGGTGTACGGAATACCCAGGCACTCGAGCAGGCCTTGCATGCTGCCGTCTTCACCGCCACGACCGTGGAGAATGATGAACGCACGGTCGATCTTTTCATCGAGCAGGCGCTGCAGGAAGTCGTCACCGACGTCGATCCCGAACGCATCCACACCGGCGCTCTGCAGGGCACTGAGCACCGCGTTGCCGGATTTCAGCGAGACTTCGCGTTCGGCGCTCTTGCCACCGAACAGCACGGCGACACGCCCGAAGTCTTGCGGGGCGATAGTCGAGAACAGGTTGGCGTAGGCTGCAGTCATTTCAACTTCCCCTCGCTAGGCGCGGCAACGGCGCCTGCGAACAACGAACTTTTCAACAATTTGGGTGCAAGGCCACCGATATCACCGGCGCCCTGGCACAGAAGGATGTCACCGGCACGCAGCAACGGCTTGACCAGCGGCGCGAGGTCGACGCCACGCTCGATGTAGATCGGGTCAAGCTGGCCGCGCTGGCGAATGCTGTTGCACAGCTTGCGGCTGTCGGCGCCCGGGATCGGCTCTTCGCCGGCCGGATAGACTTCCATCAGCAGCAGCACGTTGGCATCGGCCAGGACATTGACGAAGTCGTCATACAGGTCACGGGTGCGGCTGTAACGGTGCGGCTGATAGACCATCACCAGGCGACGCTCCGGCCAGCCACCACGCACGGCCTGGATCACCGCGGCCACTTCGGTCGGATGGTGGCCGTAGTCGTCCACCAGCATCACGCTGCCGCCTTCGACCGGCAGCTCGCCGTAGACCTGGAAGCGGCGGCCGACACCCTGGAAGCCCGACAGGCCCTGGACGATGGCTTCATCGCTGACGCCTTCGTCAGTAGCGATACAAATGGTCGCCAGGGAGTTGAGCACATTGTGGTTGCCCGGCATGTTCACCGACACATCCAGCGGCTCGCGATCAGGGCGCAGCACGGTGAAGAAGGTCTGCATGCCCTGCTGGCGAACATTGATTGCACGCACGTCGGCGTCTTCGCTGAAACCGTAGGTGACGGTTGGGCGCTTGACCTGCGGCAGGATCTCGCGAACCACTGGATCGTCCAGGCACACCACCGCCAGACCGTAGAACGGCAGGTTGTGCAGGAACTCGACGAAGGTTTTCTTCAACTTGTTGAAGTCGCCGTCGTAGGTCGCCATGTGGTCGGCGTCGATGTTGGTGACCACGGCCACCAGCGGCTGCAGGTGCAGGAAACTGGCGTCGCTTTCATCGGCTTCGGCGATCAGGTAGCGACTGGTGCCGAGCTGGGCATTGGTACCTGCTGCATTCAGGCGGCCACCGATGACGAAGGTCGGGTCCAGGCCACCGGCGGCGAACACCGAGGCGATCAGGCTGGTGGTGGTGGTTTTGCCATGGGTACCGGCAACGGCGATGCCGTGGCGATAGCGCATCAGCTCGGCTAGCATCTCGGCACGCGGCACCACCGGGATACGGCGCTCGAGCGCGGTCGCCACTTCCGGGTTGGAGGTGTTCACGGCACTGGAGACCACCAGCACATCGGCATTCGCGGCGTTCTCGGCGCGGTGGCCGAGGAAAATCTGTGCACCAAAGGATTCCAGGCGCTCGGTCACGGGGGAAGCCTTGAGGTCGGAACCGGACACTTCATAGCCCAGGTTCAGCAACACTTCGGCGATCCCGCACATGCCCACACCGCCGATGCCGACGAAGTGGATACGACGGATACGGCGCATTTCCGGCTGCGGCATGGCTTTCTGATTCTCAACCATGAACCACCTCCAGGCAGATATCGACCACGTTACGGGTGGCATCCGGTTTGGCCAGGCGACGAGCTGCGCCAGCCATGTCGTTGAGTCGTTGTGGTTGCATCAGGACCTCGGTCAGGCGCGCAGCCAGTTCTGCGGCGCCGGTCGTTCTTTGCGGCATCAGGAAGGCAGCGCCTTCACGAGCCAAATAATCGGCATTGCGGGTCTGGTGATCGTCGATCGCGTGGGGCAGAGGCACCAGCATCGAGGGCAGACCGGCAGCAGCCAGCTCACTGACAGTCAGCGCACCTGCGCGACAGACCACCAGGTCGGCCCAGCCGTAGGCTTGGGCCATGTCTTTGATGAACGGCTGCACTTGCGCCTCGACACCGGCAGCGCGGTAGCGCTCGGCAGTCACTTCATCGTGGTTTTTGCCAGCCTGGTGGAACACTTCCGGGCGCAGTTCGACGGGAACCTGTGACAAGGCTTCAGGCAGCAATTTGTTCAAGGGTTCTGCCCCCAGGCTTCCGCCCAGGATCAGCAAACGCGCCTGGCGTCCGGCCAGGGCCGGGCGCGGCGTATCGAGGAACAACTCGGCGCGCACCGGGTTACCGGTGGTCCGCCGGCTGCCACGGGCAGCAAAGGTGTCCGGGAAAGCTTCGCAGACTCGCGCGGCCAAGGGCACCAGCAACCGATTGGCGGTACCGGCCACGGCATTCTGTTCGTGAACGATCACCGGCACGCCGGCCAACCTGGCTGCTACGCCACCAGGGCCGGTGACATACCCGCCAAAACCAAGGACACACACCGGCTTCAGCTGACGAATGATTGCCCGCGCCTGGAACACCGCCTTGAGCAGCACAAAAGGTGCCTTGAGCAGGGACAACTTGCTCTTGCCGCGCAGGCCACTGACGTTGATCAGGTGCAACGGCAGGCCCGCATTGGGTACCAGCTCGTTTTCGATGCCACGGGGCGTGCCGAGCCAGTGCACGGTGTAGCCGCGCGCCTGGAACTCGCGGGCACAGGCCAGTGCCGGGAACACGTGGCCACCGGTGCCGCCCGCCATGATCAGCACATTAGCGCCCATGGGTTGGCTCCTCGGCAAAATCACTCTCCTTGAACTCCATCTCTTCGCTGCCCAGGTGGGTCCGACTCTCCCACTCGATACGCAGCAACAGCCCCAGGCACGCACAGCAGATCACCAGCGAGCTGCCGCCATAGCTGAGGAACGGCAAGGTCAGGCCCTTGGTTGGCAGCAGGCCGACGTTCACCCCGATGTTGATCAGGAACTGACCAATCCACAGGAACGACAAGCCGTAGGCGATGTAGGCGGCGAAGAACTGCTTGGACTTCTCGGCCCAATAACCGATGTACATGCCGCGGATGCAGACAAAGGTGAACAGTGCGACGGTGCACAGCGAGCCAATGGCGCCCAGCTCTTCAGCCAGGACCGAGAACACGAAGTCGGTGTGGGCTTCCGGCAGGTAGAACTGCTTCTGCACGCTGTTGCCCAGGCCAACTCCCAGCCACTCACCGCGACCAAACGCGATCAGGGCCTGGGACAGTTGGTAACCGGCGCCGAACTGATCGGCCCATGGATCGGCAAAGTTGGTCAGGCGCGCCATTCGATACGGCTGCACCTGAATCAACAGCACCACGGCCGCCACGGCCAGGACCACCATCAGGGAGAAGCGGAACAGCCCGACCCCGCCAAGGAACAGCATCGCTGCCGCCGCGCCCATCATCACCACGGTGGCCCCGAAGTCCGGTTCCATCAGCAACAGGCCCGCCATCGGCAGCAGCACGATGAACGGCTTGAAGAAGCCCATCCAGCTTTCACGCACTTCTTTTTGCCGGCGCACCAGATAACCGGCGAGGTAGATCACCACGAACACCTTGGCGATTTCCGAAGGCTGGACGTTGAAGAAACTGAAGCCGATCCAGCGCATCGAGCCGTTCACTTCGCGGCCGATCCCCGGGATGATCACCATCACCAGCAGGCCGAACGCACCAATCAGCATCAGCCAGCCCAGGCGTTGCCAGGTGGCGATCGGAATCATCATGGTGACGATGCAGGCCCCAAGGCCAAGCAGGACGTAGATCAGGTGGCGAATCATGTAATACAGGGCGCTGCCCGACTGCACGGCTGCCACTTCAGTGGAGGCCGATGCAATCATCACCAGCCCCAGGCCGATCAGCGCCAGGCACCCGGCGAGCATCGGGAAGTCGAGGTCGATACCGCGCCCGGTGATGATCGGCGACGGGTAAGGCTTGATGATGTTTCTCAAGTTCATGCCAAGTCCTCCACGGCCTGGGCGTACAGGTGCCCACGCTCTTCGTAGTTCTTGAACATGTCGAAACTGGCGCAGGCGGGCGACAGCAGCACGGCATCACCGGGCTGGGCCACGGCGCGGCATTGCGCGACCGCTTCGAGCAGCGAGTTGACGCGAATCCGCGGTACACCGTCGCCGATGGCCTGGCCGATCAGCTCGCTGTCACGGCCCATCAACACCACCGCACGGCAGTTTGCCGCGACCGGATCACGCAGGTCCTTGAATTCAGCGCCCTTGCCATCGCCGCCGGCAATCAGCACGAGCTTGCCGTCGATGTCGGCGCCCAGGCCTTCGATCGCCGCCAGGGCGGCACCGACGTTGGTGGCCTTGGAGTCGTTGTAGTAGCTCACGCCGTCCAGGTCACGCACCCACTGGCAGCGGTGCTCGAGGCCGGCGAAGGTACGCAGGGTGGCGAGCATGGCGTCGAACGGCAGGCCGACGGCGTGCCCCAGCGCCAAGGCCGCGAGGGCGTTGGACTGGTTGTGGGCGCCACGGATTTTCAGCTCGCGCACCGGCATCAGGTTGGTGAATTCGAAGGCCAGGTATTTCTCGCCGTTCTCTTCACGCAGGCCAAAGGCCTTGAAGTCAGGTTTGCCGAGGCCGAAGGTCCAGCACGGCAGGCCCTCGCCCATCAGCGGCCGGCTCAGGGCGTCCTGGCGGTTGACCACCACTTGCCGCGCGCCGCGGAAGATCCGGTGCTTGGCCAGGTGGTAGGCAGGCAGGCCGCTGTAGCGGTCCATGTGGTCTTCGCTGACGTTGAGCACGGTGGCCACTTCAGCGCCCAGGTGATCGGTGGTTTCGAGCTGGAAGCTGGACAACTCCATCACGTACAGCTCGACATCGTCGCTCAGCAGGTCGAGCGCCGGCGTTCCGAGGTTGCCGCCCACGGCCACACGCTTGCCGGCCGCAGCCGCCATGTCGCCGACCAGGGTGGTCACCGTGCTTTTCGCGTTGGAGCCGCTGATGGCGACGATCGGCGCTTTCGCGTTACGCGCGAACAGCTCGATGTCACCGGACAGTTTCACGCCACGGGCAGCCGCCGCCTGCAGGGCTGGTGTAGCCAGCGCCAGGCCGGGGCTCACGTAGAGCTCGTCGGCACGGCACAGGAACTCGACATCCAGCTCGCCACAACGCACTTCCACGTGCGGGTAGTCACGGCGCAGCGTGACCAGCTCCGGTGGATTGTCCCGCGTGTCAGCCACAGCGAACGCCACGCCCCGGTTCGCCAGGAAGCGAACCAGGGACATGCCGCTCTTGCCGAGGCCGACAACGATGCGGAAGTGGTCAGAAGCGATCAGAGACACTCGTTCTACCTCAGCTTCAGGGTGGCAAGGCCGAACAGCACGAGAATCACGGTGATGATCCAGAATCGGACGATCACGCGTGGCTCGGGCCAGCCCTTGAGTTCAAAGTGGTGGTGGATCGGCGCCATGCGAAACACCCGGCGACCGGTCAGCTTGAAGGACGCGACCTGGATCACCACCGACAGGGTTTCCATCACGAACACGCCGCCCATGATGAACAGCACGATTTCCTGGCGCACGATCACTGCGATGGTGCCCAGGGCCGCGCCCAACGCCAATGCGCCGACGTCGCCCATGAACACTTGCGCCGGGTAGGTGTTGAACCACAGGAAGCCCAGGCCGGCACCAATCAGCGCGCCGCAGAACACAATCAGTTCACCCGCGCCCGGGACATAAGGGATCAACAGGTATTCGGCGAATTTCACGTTACCCGACAGGTAGCAGAAGATCCCCAGGGCGCCGCCGACCATCACGGTCGGCATGATCGCCAGGCCATCGAGGCCATCGGTCAGGTTGACGGCGTTGCTGGAGCCGACGATCACGAAGTAGGTCAGGACGATGAAGCCGGCACCCAGGGGAATGCTGTAGTCCTTGAGCATCGGCAGGATCAGGGTGGTTTCCACCGGGCTGGCGGCCGTCATATAAAGGAAGATCGCCGCGCCCAGGCCAAACACCGACTGCCAGAAGTACTTCCAGCGGCTCGGCAAGCCACGGGAGTTCTTCTCGATGACTTTGCGGTAGTCGTCGACCCAGCCGATGGCGCCGAACAGCAGGGTCACCAGCAGCACGACCCAGACATAGCGGTTGGTCAGGTCGGCCCACAGCAGGGTGCTGACGCCAATGGCGGACAGGATCAGCGCGCCACCCATGGTCGGGGTGCCGGACTTGGACAGGTGCGATTGCGGCCCGTCGTTACGTACCGATTGGCCAATCTGACGATTCTGCAGGGTGCGGATCATCCACGGCCCGAAGCACAGCGACAGCGACAGCGCGGTCAGTACACCCAGAATCCCGCGCAGGGTCAGGTACTGGAAGACCGCGAAGCCTTTGTAGAACTGTTGCAGATACTCCGCTAGCAGCAGCAGCATTAATGTTTCTCCCCGCTCGAACCGCACAGAGCCGCAACGATGTTTTCCATCGCCGCGCTGCGCGAGCCCTTGATCAAAATAGTGGTGTTTGAATCGTGTTCGGCGCCCAGCGCCGCAATCAGGTCGGCCTGAGTGGCAAAGTGACGGGCCTGTTCACCGAAGGAGGCGACGGCATGCGCCATCAACGGCCCTACGGCGTAAAGTGCAGAAACCTTGCCGCTGGCATACGCGCCAACTTCGCGGTGCCCCTGCTCCGCCCACTCGCCCAACTCGCCGATATCTCCGAGCACCAGGACGGTGCGGCCGGAAAAGCCGGCAAGTATATCAACCGCAGCGCACATCGAGGTGGGGTTTGCGTTGTAAGAATCATCAATGACCCGCATGCCATTGCTCGCCAGTTGCGCCACCGCGCGTCCCTTGACCGGTTGCACGGCGTTCAGGCCGGTGACGATGCCGAACAGCGACACCCCGAGGGCGTGGGCAGCGGCGGCGGCCGCCAGGGCGTTGGCCACGTTGTGGGTGCCCAGCAGGTTCAACTGGACATGCTCGACACCCAGTGGACTGTGCAGCTTGAAGGACGGGCAGCCCCGTACATCGCGATCCAGGTCGCTGGCATGGAAGTCGGCCTGGCTGTCGTGCAGGGCGAAGGTCAGCACCTGGCGCCCGGCTGCGCGGGCCTTCCAGATGGCGAAAGCCTTGTCGTCGAGGTTCAGTACGGCGACGCCATCGGCGTCCAGCCCTTCGAGAATCTCGCCCTTGGCCTCGACGATTTTTTCCGGCCCGCCGAACTCACCGACGTGGGCAGTCCCGGCATTGTTGAGCACGGCTACGTGGGGCTTGGTCATGGCCACGGTGTAGGCGATCTCGCCGATGCGCGAGGCGCCCAGCTCGATCACCGCAGCACTGTGTTCGGCCGCCAGTTCCAGCAGGGTCAGGGGCACGCCGAGGTCGTTGTTCAGGTTGCCACGGGTCGCCAGCACCGGACCGCGGGTGCGCAGGATGCTCGCGAGCATTTCCTTGACCGTGGTCTTGCCGCTGGAACCGGTGATTGCCGCGACCGGCTTGGTAAAGGCCGCACGGTTCAGGGCGCCCAGTTGACCCAGGGCCTGCCGAGTGTCCTTGACCAGCAGTTGCGGCAAGGTGGCGTTGGCCACTGCACGCTCGACCAAGGCTGCGACCGCACCTTTGCCGGCCACTTCGTTGAGGTAGTCGTGCCCGTCGAAACGCGGACCGGCCAGGGCCACGAACAGTTGGCCCGGCACGATGGCCCGGCTGTCGATGCTCACGCCCTCGAAGCGGCTGTCGGTGCTGACCAGGCGGCCACCCAGCGGACCCGCCACTTCGCTCAATTGCAGGGCCTTAAGCATGGCTCACCTCCCAGGCGGTCAAGGCGCGATCGGCCTCCACCAGGTCAGAGAAGGCATGGCGTTGGCCATTGATTTCCTGATAGTCCTCATGACCTTTGCCAGCCAGGACGATCACGTCATCGGCGCTGGCGCCAGCAACAATTTCGGCAATCGCCTGACCACGACCGGCGACAAAACGCACGTTATCCACCGCACTGAAACCGGCACGGATGTCGTCGAAAATCTGCAGTGGGTCTTCGCTGCGCGGGTTGTCATCGGTCACCAGCACGCCATCGGCCAGGCGCTCGACCACTTCGGCCATCAGCGGACGCTTGCCACGATCGCGATCGCCGCCGCAGCCGAACAGGCACAACAACTGACCCTTGGCGTGCGGACGCAGGGCCAGCAGGACTTTTTCCAGGGCATCGGGGGTATGGGCGTAGTCGACTACCACCAATGGCTGGGTGCCGCCACCCAGGCGCTGCATGCGACCGGCCGGGCCTTCGAGCTTGGGCAGCACACGGAGGATTTCGTCCAGCGCATAGTCCAGGCCGAGCAAGGCACCGACCGCGGCCAACACGTTGCTCAGGTTAAAACGACCGAGCAAGGCGCTGCGCAAATGGTGTTCGCCCTGAGGCGTTACCAGCGTGGCACGCACACCCTCGTCGTCGAACTGCGCTTCGCGGCAATACAGGTAGGCGCTGGCGTCTTCCAGGCTGTAGGTGATCAGGCGCGATTCACCCTTGTCGGCGGCCAGCTGCCGACCGAATTCGTCGTCGAGGTTGACCACCCGGCACTTCAGGTCATTCCAGGCGAACAACTTGGCCTTGGCTTCACCATAGGCCTGCATGGTGCCGTGATAGTCCAGGTGATCGCGGGACAGGTTGGTCATCACTGCCACGTCGAAGGCCAGCGCGCTGACGCGTCCCTGATCCAGGCCGTGGGAAGAAACCTCCATGGCCACCGCTTTGGCTCCGGCCTTTTTCAGGTCGGCCAGGGTGGCTTGCATGTCGATCGGGTTGGGCGTGGTGTGCAGGCCACTTTGCAGCGCGCCGTAGAAACCACTGCCCAGAGTGCCGACGATGCCGCAGTGCTGGCCGAGCAAATCGAGGGCCTGGGCAACCAACTGGGTCACACTGGTTTTGCCGTTGGTGCCGGTGACACCGACCAGGTTCAGATGCCGGCTCGGGTCACCATAGAAGCGTCCAGCGATGTCCGACAGTTGCGCGGCCAGGCCTTTGACCGGGATCAGCGGCACATCGGTAATCGGCAGGACGGTCGCCCCTTCGACTTCATAGGCCACGGCTGCCGCACCGCGTTGCAGGGCATCGGCGATATGCGCACGGCCATCGAACTTGCCGCCAGGCACTGCGAGGAACAAGTCCCCGGCGCGCACATTGCGGCTGTCCAGGGCCAGTTCGCGAATCAACAGGTCGCGGCCGGCATGGGCGAAAATCTTGTTCAGGCTCAGAGACATCAGCCGCGCCCTCCGTTGGCTTTTAGTGGGATCGCCGGGGTGGCATTGGCTTGCTGGGTCGGCGGCAGGTTGTCCGGCGAGATGTTCATCAGGCGCAGGGTGCCCGACATCACTTTGCTGAACACCGGTGCCGAAACCAGGCCACCGAAGTAGCCGGCCTTGCTCGGTTCATCGATCACCACGACGATGGCAAAACGCGGGTCGCTCATCGGGCCGAAACCGGCAAACAGCGAGCGGTAGGAATTGACGGCGTAGCCCTTGAGACCTGCGGAGGTCTTACGCGCAGTACCGGACTTGCCGGCCACGTGATAGGCCGGAACCTGCGCACGGAATACTCCGCGCGGCGCCTCGATCACTTGCTGCAGCATGCCCTGCATGGTCTTGGCGACGTCTTCCGGAATCACCTGGGTGGTTTGCGGCAGCTTGTCGGTCTTGACCAGGGTCAGGGGCGCGATACGGCCGTTGTTGGCCAATGCCGAGAACGCGTGGACCAACTGGATCGCGGTTACCGACAGACCGTAGCCGTACGACAGCGTGGCCGTCTCGGCCTTGCGCCATTCGCGGTAGTTGGGCAGGTTGCCAACGCGCTCGCCTGGGAAGCCCAGGCCGGTGTCCTGGCCCAGGCCGATTTTCTGAGCCAGGCGGAAAATAGTCTCGCCGCCAATATCGAAGGCGATCTTGCTCATGCCCACGTTACTGGAGTTGATCAGGATCCCGGTCAGGTCGAGCACCGGACCTTCGCTCCTGGACACGTCACGAATGGTGTACTTGCCCAGTTGCAGGGTGCCCGGATAGACCTCGACCCGATCACTCGGCTTCCAGCGCCCGGTTTCCAGGGCGGCACTCATGGAGATGGCCTTCATGGTCGAGCCCGGCTCGAACACGTCGATCATCGCGCGGTTACGCATCATCGCCGGCTGCAGGTTGCGACGGTTGTTCGGGTTGTAGGTCGGCTGGTTGACCATGGCCAGGATCTCGCCGGACTTGACGTCCATGATCACCAGGCTGCCGGCCTTGGCACCGTTCTCGATGATCGCGTTGCGCAGTTCGCGGTTGGCCAGGTATTGCAGGCGCAGGTCAATCGACAACGCCAAGGGCTTGCCGGCCTTGGCGTTTTTGGTGACCTGAACATCTTTGATCAGTCTGCCGCGCCGGTCCTTGATGACCTGGCGTTTACCGGGGACCCCGGCCAGCCATTCGTCATAGGCCAGCTCCACACCTTCGCGGCCATGGTCGTCGATATCGGTAAAGCCGACCATGTGGGCGGTGACTTCCCCGGCCGGGTAGAAGCGCCGGAACTCTTCGATGCCATAGACGCCAGGCACTTTCAGGTCGAGCACCACCTGGCCTTGCTCCGGCGTCAGGCCGCGCACCAGGTAGATGAATTCTTTATTGGCCTGGGCTTCCAGGCGCTCGGTCAGCGCACGCGGGTCCTGGCCCAATGCGGCAGCCAGGGCCGGCCAGCGGTCCTTGGCGCTCTGCATTTCCTTGGCGTTGGCCCACAGGGTGGTGACCGGAGTACTGACCGCCAAAGGCTCGCCGTTACGATCGGTGATCAGGCCACGGTGCGCGGGAATCGGGATGTGGCGCATGCTGCGCGCGTCACCCTGGCCCTTGAGGAAGGCACGGTCGACCACTTGCAGGTCAATGATGCGCCAGGCAATCGCCGCCACCATGATCCCGAGCAAGCCCACGACCAAGCGAAACCGCCACGGAAAGAGTGCCCCCTCGAGTTTCATCATGGCGCCACCATCCGCACTTCTGCCGCGCCGGGAATGCGCATCTTCAGTTGTTCGGTGGCCAGCACTTCAATACGGCTATGAGCGGTCCAGGTGCTCTGCTCGAGAATCAACCGCCCCCACTCCGCCTGCGCCTTGTCGCGCACACTCAACTCGCCGTACAACGAGTTGAGCAATTGCCGATTCCAGTGGGCGCTGTAGGACACCGCGATCGCGGAAACCAGCACGCCGATAAACAGCAGCAGCATGATAAAGCTGCCGCCTGGAAGAGGCTTGGCGAAAAGCTTGCTCACCGCAACTTCTCCGCGACACGCATGACAGCGCTACGGGAACGTGGGTTGGCTTTGAGTTCGGCTTCGCCGGCGAACTGCGCTTTGCCATGGACTTTGATTTTCGGCACAAAAGCTTCGAAACGTACCGGCAGGTTGCGCGGCAGGTTGTCGGTTTCACCCTTGACCAGTTTGCGCATGAACAGCTTGACGATGCGATCTTCCAGCGAGTGGAAGCTGATCACTACCAGGCGGCCGCCGATTTCCAGCGCCTCGAGTGCTGCTTCGAGGCCGGCTTCGAGATCGCCCAGTTCATTGTTGACGTGAATTCGCAGGCCCTGGAAGGCACGGGTAGCTGGGTTCTTACCTTTTTCCCACGCCGGGTTGGCGACTTTCAGCACTTCTGCCAGGTCACCGGTGCGCTCGAACGGCTTGATGTCGCGACGCTCAGCCACGGCACGGGCCATACGCCCGGAGAAACGTTCTTCGCCATATTCCTTGAACACCCGGGCGATTTCTTCGACGGGCGCGGTGTTGACGAACTCGGCAGCACTGATCCCGCGGGACGGGTCCATGCGCATGTCCAGGGGGCCGTCATTGAGGAAGCTGAAGCCACGCTCAGGGTCGTCTAGCTGGGGCGAAGACACGCCCAGGTCGAGCAGCACACCGCTGACTTTGCCGGCCAGGCCGCGCTCGGCAACTTCCGAACCCAGTTCGGCAAAGCTGCGCTGCACAACGACAAAGCGGCCGTCTTCGGCCGCTAGCGTTTGCCCGGTGGCAATCGCTTGAGGATCTTTGTCAAACCCCAGCAACCGGCCATCAGGACCGAGCTGGCTGAGTATCAGGCGGCTGTGGCCGCCGCGCCCGAACGTGCCATCGAGATAGCAACCATCAGGGCGTACGGCGAGAGCCTCGACGGCTTCGTCAAGCAGTACGGTGATGTGGTTAAAGCCGCTATCAATAGTCACAGGATCAAATCACGCAGTTCATCAGGCATAGCGCCCGGTTGTTGAATAGCAGCCAGGTCAGCAGCAGACACTGCATCCCAGGCATCCTCGTCCCACAATTGGAACTTGTTCAGTTGGCCTACCAACATCGCGCGCTTATCCAACTTGGCATATTCACGCAGACGCGGCGGAACCAGAAAACGACCACTGCCGTCGAGTTCGAGGTCGACGGCATTACCAATCAGCAAACGTTGCAGGCGACGGTTCTCTTCGCGAAGCGAAGGCAGTGCGCGCAGTTTGGTTTCAATCAGCTCCCACTCATCGAGGGGGTAAACACACAAACAAGGATCAACCGCATCAATGGTCACGATCAGTTGCCCGGAACTGCGCGAAACCAACTCGTCACGATACCGGCTCGGCATAGCGAGACGGCCTTTTGCATCGAGACTGATAGCGTTAGCTCCGCGAAACACGTCAGCGTTTCTCCAAATTCTAGCGTTTTACGCTCAAAAAACCCACTTCATGCCACTTTCCGCCACTTGCGCACACTATAGGAATGCGCCTACCGCACCGTCAAGGCGCGCAGTAAAGGAAAACCCTTACAGATCGGAGATTTAGCGGTACAAAAGAAGGGGTTACGAGTATTTGGCGGATGACTCAGCTCAATAACTTGAAGCAGCGCAGGAGGCTACGTTCAGAAGTTAAAGTAATTTGTTAAGAGTAAGATTTTTTCGGTATTACGAAAGCGCTTCTGCTATTGATTCAGCAGGGTGGGTAATTGCTACTACACGCGCGCCTCTACAAGGGGGTCAAACGAGATGATGGCATATCGATATCAAGTAACGCGTGCCCACAACATGCTGCGGGCGGTGAACCGATAATACCAAGCCCCTGTGCCGGTGATTCAAGCACAAAAGCGAAAAAAAGGTGGAGAGTCGATCTATAAGCCGGGTTCTGTCTTGAACAGTCATTCGTCTACGATGGCCATCACTGGACACCTTTAGCAACCTACCCGGTCCCAGCGCGGGCCACGCCTTGGGACCCTATTTGGTCTTGCTCCAAGTGGGGTTTACCTAGCCACGAACTGTTGCCAGTCGTGCGGTGCGCTCTTACCGCACCTTTTCACCCTTACCGGCACCGAAGCGCTTAGGCGGTTATTTTCTGTGGCACTTTCCGTAGGCTCACGCCTCCCAGGCATTACCTGGCACTTCGCCCTATGGAGCCCGGACTTTCCTCCCCCCCCTAATTTTCATAGAGGGCAGCGACTGTCCAATCGACTCTCCGCCGCGAAGGTTAACGGCACAGCGCCCGAAGAACAAGCAATAAAAGCCTTTTGCCGCTCTGCAGGCCCCGTTTTTACTCGCCCTTCTGTTTTTCCAGGGCCACTTGATAGAGCACATTCTTGCGCTCACCGGTAATTTGCGCCGCCAACGCCGCGGCACGCTTGAGCGGCATCTCCTCGAGCAACAGATTGAGGATGCGCATGGCCTCGCTGCTGACCGCCTCCTCAGTCTCTGGCGCGGTCCAGCCCGCCACCAGCACCACGCACTCGCCACGCTGCTGATTGCTGTCGCCCTCGACGAACGCACGCAGCTCGGCCAGGGGCAGGCCCTTAAGGGTCTCGAAGGTCTTGGTCAGCTCGCGCGCCAACAAGGCTGGCCGCTCGGGGCCGAACACCAACTCCATGTCCTGCAGGCATTCGAGGATCCGGTGAGGCGCCTCATAGAAGATCAGGGTCCGCGGCTCTTCCTTAATGGACTCCAGGCGCGCGCGCCGGCCAACAGCCTTGGCCGGCAGGAAACCTTCGAAGATAAACCGGTCGGACGGCAATCCCGCCGCCGACAATGCGGCGATCAGCGCGCACGCCCCGGGAACCGGGACTACATTGATACCGGCAGCGCGGGCCTGGCGCACCAAGTGATAACCCGGATCGGAAATCAGCGGCGTACCGGCATCGGAAATCAGCGCAACATTGTCACCGGCCAGCAACCGCGTGATGAAGCGACTGCCTTCGTCGCGCTCGTTGTGTTCGTGACAAGCCGCCAAGGGCGTAGCGATGCCGAAATGTTGCAGCAACCGCAGGGAGTGGCGCGTGTCTTCGGCGGCGATCAACGCCACCTCACGCAAGATTTTCAGCGCACGGGCACTGATGTCATCCAGGTTGCCGATGGGCGTCGCCACCACATAAAGCGAGCCAGCAGCGGAATTCAAAGCACCTGGAGCAGTCAAAGCGCACACCTCATGATCGGTAAAAGCGCCATTGTAGCGCGTAGAAGCCCGCTGGATGCGCACCACTGTCATCAGGACGCACTACCTTTTCGTGAGCACGGCAACATTTACACGACCTAAATTGCACGATTCACGCCAGTAACATCGCGCCCCGGCCAGTGCTTGGGTACAATTCCACGCTAATTTGATCGAGTATCAGGAACACTTACATGATCGCTTGCCTGCGGCTGTTCACTGCCCTCTGCCTCGCTGCCCTGTTGGCGGCTTGCGCCAGCTCGCCCTCGTCCAGCCTTGGCGACCTTCCACGGACGGCCGATGCCAGTATCGAGCAACTGCTCGAACAGGCTGCCACCAGCACCAATCCGGAAAAGGCTGCCCTGCTGCGCCTGAGCGCGGCCGACCTGGCGTATCGCCAGGGTAACGCCGGCCAGTCCGCGCAAATCCTGCAACAGGTTCCGCTGGAAACGCTCAAGCCGGGCCAGCAGGTCTATGCCAGCACCCTGGCCGCCGAACTGGCGATGACCCGCAACCAGCCCAAGGCGGCACTGACCGCCCTGAGCCACCCAAGCCTGCAGCGCCTGAGCGAATTGCCGGACGAGCAACAGGTTCGCACCGGCACCGTGCGTGCCCGCGCCCTCGAAGCCGACGGCCAGACGCTGGCCGCCGCCCGCGAGCGGATTGCCATCGCGCCGATGCTCGAAGGCGAAGCCGCGAACAAGAACCACGAGGCGATCTGGGCACTGATTGCCTCGCTGCCCACCGACCAGCTGCAACCGATCACCGACGACGTGCTCGGCGGTTGGATGAGCCTGGCCGTGGCGGTAAAAACCGCCGGCACCCTGGAACTGCAACAGGCTGCCATCGACAACTGGAAAGCCCAGCACCCGAAACATCCTGCCGCCCTGCAGTTGCCACTGCCACTGACCCAACTCAAGCAACTGGCCAGCCAGCCGCTCGGCAAGATCGCCCTGCTGCTGCCCCAGGAAGGCCCGCTGGCCTCGGTGGCCAAGGCCCTGCGCGAAGGTTTCATGGCTGCTCACTACCAGGCCCAACAGGCCGGACAGAACCCACCCGCCATCGAGTTCTATGACAGCTCGCGCCTGACCTCGCTGGACGACTTCTATCGCAAGGCCCAAGCCGATGGCGTGCAACTGGTAGTCGGCCCGCTGGAAAAACCCCTGGTCAAGCAACTCAACGCGCGCCCTCAACTGCCGATCACCACCCTGGCGCTGAACTACAGCGAAGGCGACCAAGGCCCGGCCCAACTGTTCCAGTTCGGCCTCGCGGCCGAGGACGAGGCGCGCGAAGTATCCCGTCGCGCACGTGCCGACGGCCTGCATCGCGCTGCGGTACTGGTACCTAAAGGCGAATGGGGCGACCGCGTCCTCAAGGCCTTCAGCCAGGACTGGCAAGCCAATGGCGGCAGCATCATCGGTGTCGAACGTGTAGACCAACCCGTGCAACTGGCCCAGCAGATCGCCGACCTGTTCCAACTGCGCCAGAGCGAAGGTCGCGCCAAGAGCCTGCAAAGCACCGTCGGCTCGCAGATCGCCGCACAGCCGTCGCGCCGCCAGGACATCGAGTTCATCTTCCTCGCCTCGACCCCACAACAGGCGCAACAGATCAAACCCACGCTGAACTTCCAATACGCGGGTGACGTGCCGGTCTACGCCACGTCCCACGTGTACAGCGCCAGTGGCGACCAGAACCAGTACAACGACATGAACGGCGTGCGCTTCTGCGAAACCCCATGGCTGCTCAACACCAGCGACCCGCTGCGCCAGCAAGTGACTGCACAATGGCCACAAGCCAATAGCAGCCTGGGTCGGCTGTACGCCATGGGCGTCGACGCCTACCGCCTGGCCCCGCGCCTGGGTCAACTCAAGGCCCTGCCGGACAGCACCATCGAAGGCCAGTCGGGCAACCTGAGCATGAGCCCGACGCAACGGGTTCAACGCCAGCTGCCCTGGGCGCAATTCGTCAACGGCCAGGTCCAACGCCTGCCGGACACCCCGCGCTGATGCCCGACAGGTCACGCCAGCAAAGCGGTCGAGATGCTGAAAGCCAGGCGCTCCAGCATCTCCAGCAACAGGGACTGCGCCTGCTGGCGCAGAACTGGTTGTGTAAACGCGGCGAGCTTGATCTGGTCATGCTTGACGGCGATACAGTAGTATTCGTCGAAGTCCGCTACAGAAAAAACACCCAATGGGGTGGCGCGCTCGGCAGTATCGATGCGCGCAAGCGTCAAAAACTGGTACTCGCCGCGCAGTATTTCCTGCAGAGCGAGTCACGCTGGGCCGACTCCCCCTGCCGTTTTGATGTGGTTGCCATAGACAGCACTGCAGCGCATCTGAACTGGCTACGGAATGCCTTTGATAGCTGACCGCTGTCGGGCAGGACCGATTTTCACCCAACACTTTTGCTCTTTGCTTTGCGGGCCGCACATTGCTGTGCCACCAGGCCGCGCCACTTAAGGTCACACAGATGGACATGCAATCCCGAATTCGCCAGCTTTTTCAGGCCAGTATCGATACCAAGCAACAGGCGATGGACGTACTTGCACCGCACATCGAGCAAGCCAGCCAAGTGATGGTCAACGCCCTGCTCAACGAAGGCAAAATGCTCTCGTGTGGCAACGGCGGTTCGGCCGGTGACGCACAGCACTTTTCCTCCGAGCTGCTCAACCGCTTCGAGCGCGAACGCCCCAGCCTGCCGGCCATCGCCCTGACTACTGACAGCTCGACGATCACCTCGATCGCCAACGACTACAGCTACAACGAAATCTTCTCCAAGCAGATCCGCGCCCTGGGCCAACCCGGTGACGTCCTGCTGGCGATTTCCACCAGCGGCAACTCGGCCAACATAATTCAAGCGATCCAGGCCGCACATGATCGCGAAATGATTGTCGTAGCATTGACCGGTCGCGATGGCGGCGGCATGGCGTCGCTGCTATTGCCGGAAGACGTGGAGATTCGCGTACCGGCCAACGTCACCGCACGCATTCAGGAAGTCCACCTGCTGGCGATCCATTGCCTCTGCGACTTGATCGACAGCCAATTGTTCGGGAGTGAAGAATGACCCCTAATCGCCTAGGCCTACTGGCCCTGACGCTGTGCCTCGGCATCAGCGGATGCACCTCGGTGGTGAACGCCAGCCGTGAAAGCCCCATTCAGGATGACCGTGGCACCCGCACCTTCGGCAGCAAGATCGACGACTCGCTGATCGAAACCAAGGTTGGCGTGAACGTGGCCAAGGCCAACCCGGACCTGGACACCCAATCGCACATCGTCGTCACCAGCTTCAACGGCGTGGTACTGCTGGCCGGGCAAACGCCCCGTGCCGACCTCAAGGCCCAGGCCGAGCAGGCCGCTGCCGCTGTGCAGCGGGTCAAGACGGTGCACAACGAACTGCAGATCATGCAACCCTCGTCACTGTTGGCACGCAACAACGACGCCTGGCTGACCACCAAGATCAAGACCCAGATGCTCACCGACGCCAGCATTCCCGGCTCACGCATCAAGGTCGTGACTGAAAACGGCATCGTCTACCTGCTGGGCTTACTGACCAAGCAGGAAGCGGCCCAGGCCACCAACCTGGTGCAGAGCGTTTCCGGGGTGCAGAAGATCGTGAAACTGTTTGAGTACATTGACTGACACGCTCTCCTGCAGGAGCACGGCTCCTGCAAGTAATAAAAAAGGCGATCCGAATGGATCGCCTTTTTTATTACTTCACCACCTTCAAGCTTGGCCGTCCACTAGGGCGCGGTGGCTCGTTGTCGGGTGGCGGCAGATCATCTTCGGGCTCGAACTCGTCCTCGCCCTCTACCGGCGACTCCAAGTCAAACACCATACCCTGGCCATTCTCCCGAGCGTAAATACCCAGGATTGCAGCTATAGGCACGTACAGGGTGTGCGGCACACCACCGAAGCGACCTTCAAAGCTCACTGCATCGTTATCCATGTGCAGATGACGCACGGCAGCGGGCGAAACGTTCAGGACAATCTGTCCGTCACTGGCAAATCCTTGTGGCACCTGCACCGAAGGAAACTCGGAGTTGACCAGCATGTGCGGGGTGCAATCGTTATCGACAATCCACTCATAGAGCGCACGGACGAGATAAGGACGACTGGAGTTCATAGCGGCTCCTTAAGCCTTAGCGCATATCGCGTTCGACACCAGACAGGCTCGCCTGGAATGCCTCACGCGCAAACTGGCGCTCCATATAATCAAGCAGCGGCTTGGCCGGCCGCGGCAGTTCAATACCCAGGATCGGCAAACGCCAGAGTATCGGTAGTAGGCAGCAATCCACCAGACTTTGTTCCTCACTGAGGAAAAACGGCTTGTCGGCGAACAACGGCGAGACACCCGTGAGGCTCTCTCGCAGTTCCTTGCGCGCCTGCACGCGTGCTGGCTCCTTGGTCCGTGAGTCCAGGATCAGATCCACCAGGCCACACCAGTCACGCTGGATGCGATGGATCAGCAGGCGGCTATTGGCCCGCGCCACCGGATAAACCGGCAGCAAAGGTGGATGGGGATAACGCTCATCCAGGTATTCCATCACCACGGTCGACTCCCACAACGCCAGGTCACGATCGACCAGGGTGGGCAAGCTGCCGTAAGGGTTCACTTCGATCAGCTTTGGCGGCTGACGGCCCGCCTCCACACTGATGATCTCGGCGCTGACACCCTTCTCTGCCAGTACGATTCGCACTCGGTGGGAATAGTGGTCGGCGGGGTCGGAGTAACAGGCCAACCGGTTGGTCACGCCCATGGCGGTCCTCCTCGCTTGTTGAAATTATTGAAAGCGGAAAAACGAGCGCGCCCAGAGGGCGCCTCCCGTAACGCCTGGATGACCAGACTCGTTACGTTTACAGAGACGCCCTTGGGCGCGCGCGATTAACAGCAAATGCTTGAAGCTAGATCAATGCACATCTTTCCAGTATTCGCGCTTGAGCAAGTAAGCGAATACGAAGAAGAACGCCAGGTACAACAGTACGTAGGTACCAATGCGCTGATGCTCCAGCTTAACCGGGTTAGCCGAGTAAGCGAGGAAGGTTACCAGATTCTTGACCTTCTCATCGAACTGCTCTTCGGTCAGGGCACCGGACTTCGGCACGATGGTCAACTGATCGCACGCTTCATGAGTCAGCGGCGTACCGGTCAGCGGATCATATTGCTTCTTGCCGTCCTCGACGATCTGCACCTGTTTGCAGCCTACGACCTGACGACCTTGCAGGCCGACCAGCACGTTGGGCATGCCGACGTTCGGGAACACCTTGTTGTTCACGCCCCAAGGACGCGACGGATCTTCGTAGAACGACTTCAGGTAGCCGTAGAGCCAGTCAGTGCCACGCACCCGAGCTACCAGGGTCAGGTCAGGCGGCGCAGCGCCGAACCAGGCCTTGGCGTCTGCCGGCTGCATGCCAATGTTCATGTGGTCGCCGATCTTGGCGCCGGTGAACACCAGGTTCTTGAGCATCAGATCGTGAGGAATCCCCAGATCGTCGGCAACGCGCTCATAGCGCTGGAACTTGGCACTGTGGCAGCCCATGCAGTAGTTGGCGAAGGTACGTGCGCCATCTTGCATTGCCGCTTTATCGGAGACGTCGATGTCGACCTTTTCCAGCTCAGGACCGCCCGCGGTGGATGCGAACGAGAACACAGGCAAAGCAGCAAGAATCAGTACAGCAAATAGCTTTTTCATCAGCCAGTCACCCTTTCCGGAACCGGTTTTGTCTTCTCGAGCCGGGTGTAGAACGGCATCAGAATGAAGTAGGCGAAGTACAGGAAGGTACATACCTGCGACAACAGCGTACGACCTGGCGTTGGCGCCAGAACACCCAACACACCCAGGATCACGAACGAAATGCAGAACACCCAGAGCCAGATCTTGCTCATCCAGCCCTTGTAGCGCATGGATTTGACCGGGCTACGGTCAAGCCATGGCAGGACGAACAGCACGGCGATCGCGGCGCCCATGGCGATAACGCCCAGGAGCTTGTCGGGAACGGCACGCAAGATCGCGTAGAACGGGGTGAAGTACCAGACCGGAGCGATGTGCTCTGGGGTCTTGAAGGCGTTCGCCACTTCGAAGTTCGGCTTCTCGAGGAAGTAACCGCCCATTTCCGGGAAGAAGAACACGATCGAGCAGAAGATGAACAGGAACACCACCACGCCGACGATATCTTTCACGGTGTAGTACGGGTGGAAGGCAATGCCGTCCAGCGGTACGCCGTTTTCGTCTTTGTATTTCTTGATGTCGACGCCGTCCGGGTTGTTCGAACCGACTTCGTGCAGCGCCAGGACGTGCAGCACTACCAGGCCAAGAATAACGATCGGCAAGGCCACCACGTGCAAGGCGAAGAAGCGGTTCAGGGTGATCCCGGAAATCAGGTAGTCACCACGGATCCACTGGGTCAGGTCGTCGCCGATGACCGGAATCGCACCGAACAGCGAGATGATCACCTGGGCACCCCAGTAGGACATCTGGCCCCACGGCAGCAGGTAACCCATGAAGGCTTCCGCCATCAGGGCCAGGTAGATCAGCATGCCGAACACCCACACCAGCTCACGCGGCTTCTGGTACGAACCGTAGAGCAAGCCACGGAACATGTGCAGGTAGACCACGACGAAGAACGCCGAAGCGCCGGTGGAGTGCAGCAGACGCAGGATCGAGCCGTACTCGACGTCGCGCATGATGTATTCGACGGAGGCAAACGCCTCTTCCGCCGACGGGGTGTAGCTCATGGTCAGCCAGACACCGGTAACGATCTGGTTAACCAGAACCAGCAGTGCCAGGGAGCCAAAGAAGTAGAAGAAGTTGAAGTTCTTCGGAGCGTAATACTTGCTGAGATGGTCTTCCCACATCTTGGTCGCAGGAAAGCGCGCATCAACCCAATCCATGAACTTGCTCATCACGCGTTCTCCGTATCGACGCCAACGACAATGATGTCGTCCGACTCATAGGAATGCGGGGGAACTGGCAGGTTCAAAGGCGCAGGCTGCGATTTGAAGACACGGCCAGCCAGGTCGTAGTGGGAGCCATGGCAAGGGCAGAAGTAGCCGCCCACCCATTTTGGACCGAGGTCGGCCGGCGCCACTTCTGGACGGAAGGTCGGTGAACAGCCCAGGTGCGTGCAGATACCGATCAGCAGCAGCACTTCCGGCTTGATCGAACGCGTCTTGGGATCCACATAGGTCGGTTGTACCGAGGCCTTGGAGTCCGGATCGGAGAGATCCCCCTCGATCTTCGTCAGGTTCCCCAGAATCTCCTGGGTGCGGCGGACGATGAATACCGGCTGACCGCGCCATTCGGCAATCATTTGCTGACCTGGCTCGATTTTGCTGACATTCACTTTCACCGGTGCACCTGCGGCTTTCGCCTTGGC
The DNA here is from genome assembly GCF_949767245.1 of Pseudomonas sp. IT-P176. NCBI lineage: Bacteria > Pseudomonadati > Pseudomonadota > Gammaproteobacteria > Pseudomonadales > Pseudomonadaceae > Pseudomonas > Pseudomonas sp. IT-P176. Next base: position 78,283 of record NZ_CATKPN010000028.1, on the reverse strand, counting down.
ACTGGGAAACCACGACCCCACGAACGGGACCGCAGCCCCCACCGCTCCTGCAGCACCCACCACGGATGTGGCTGCTACCAAGAAGCGACGCCGGCCTGTATTCACGCCGTCATTGCTCATCCAGTCCTCTCCCATCAGCTTTGTGGCCTGTTAAATCAGGCATCTACTAAGTAAAAATCTGAACTTATAAAAATTTTGCAGAATGGTAATGAAAAGCCCCAATTCTGACAAGGTAATTACCACCCATGGGTACCGCCAAGCCTTGTAGTATAGGGCTTCTGCGGATGTGGCAAGTTGTCACACCAAAAATCATCGCCCATAAAAAACGCCCAGCTCCGCGAGGAGACTGGGCGCTTTGAACGCGAAAGCGAATTAACGCTTCGAGTACTGCGGACGCTTACGCGCTTTACGCAGACCAACTTTCTTACGTTCAACTTCACGCGCGTCACGGGTTACGAAGCCAGCTTTACGCAGTGCACCGCGCAGAGTTTCGTCGTAATCCATCAGAGCGCGAGTGATGCCGTGGCGGATTGCGCCAGCTTGACCACTTACACCACCACCGATCACGGTGACGTAGATGTCGAACTTCTCGACAGTCTCAGTCAATTCCAGCGGCTGACGAACTACCATGCGGGCAGTTTCGCGACCGAAGAAATTTTCCAGCGAACGGTTGTTGATGGAGATGTTACCAGTGCCCGGACGCAGGAAAACGCGTGCGGTTGCGGTCTTGCGACGGCCAGTGCCGTAATTTTGAGTCGCCGACATAATGAACTATTCCGTTAAAACTTCAGTTCTTGGGGCTGCTGAGCAGTATGAGGGTGAACAGCGCCCGCATAGACTTTCAGCTTACGATACATGTCGCGACCCAGTGGGTTCTTAGGCAGCATGCCTTTAACCGCGGTCTCGATCACGCGCTCAGGGGCTTTAGCGATCAGCTTTTCGAAGTTGATCGACTTGATGCCGCCCGGGAAACCGGAGTGGGAGTAGTAGATTTTGTCGGTGGTTTTAGCACCGGTTACACGAATCTGCTCGGCATTGATAACGACGATGTAGTCGCCGGTGTCAACGTGAGGAGTGTACTCAGCTTTATGCTTGCCACGCAGACGGCTCGCGATTTCGGTGGCCAGACGACCCAGGGTCTGACCTGCAGCGTCGACGACAAACCAGTCGCGCTGTACTGTTTCCGGTTTAGCAGTAAAAGTTTTCATTCTTTATAGCCTCAGGGGCCGCCCTGTAAATTAGACGGCGGATCTTACTGAATAGTGCGTACTTTGACAAGTCAAAGGCAGCCGGGTACAGACGCTATCGGGGGCTCGGGTCGGCGCGTCCGTTCAACGGCAAGATTCTTCGGCGGCGGCGCATCACTTCCACTGCAGAAAGAGGTGCGCAATTATGCAGATTGCGAAAAATTTTTCAACCTGCTTTTATGATTGTTTTGCCAAGGGAGCACCCGATGGACTATCGCCAGCTAGGCCGCACCGACCTGAATGTCAGCGCCATCTGCCTCGGAACCATGACCTGGGGCGAGCAAAACAGCGAGGCAGAGGCCTTCGCGCAGATCGAGCGAGCCAAGAGCGCCGGGATCAACTTCATCGACACCGCCGAGATGTACCCGGTCCCACCCCAGGCGCAAACCTACGCCAGCACCGAACGCTACATCGGTAACTACTTCAAGAGCCGTGGCGACCGAGCCGACTGGATCCTGGCCAGCAAGATCGCCGGCCCCGGCAACACCATCGACTATATTCGCGACGGTCACCTCAAGCACAACCGCGAACACATCGTCCAGGCCCTGGACGCCAGCCTCAAGCGTCTGCAAACCGATTGGATCGACCTCTACCAGTTGCATTGGCCGGAGCGCAGCACCAACTTTTTTGGCCAACTGGGCTACAAGCACAAGAGCGAAGTCAACCTGACGCCGCTTGAGGATACCCTCCAAGCCCTGGATGAACAGGTCAAGGCCGGCAAGATCCGTCACATTGGCCTATCCAACGAAACCCCATGGGGCACCATGCGTTTTCTCGCCCTGGCCGAAGCCCGTGGCTGGCCGCGTGCGGTGACCATCCAGAACCCCTACAACCTGCTCAACCGCAGCTTTGAAGTGGGCCTCGCGGAAATCGCCATCCGCGAACAATGCGGCCTGCTCGCCTACTCGCCGCTGGCGTTCGGTTTCCTGTCAGGCAAATACGAAGGTGGCGCGCGCCCGGCAAAAGGCCGCCTGAGCCTCTACAGTCGCTTCAGTCGCTATTTCAACCCGCAATCGGAAGCTGCCTGCAGCCGTTATGTCGCGCTGGCCCGTGAACACGGCCTGGACCCAGCACAAATGGCCCTGGCTTTCGTCACCCAGCAACCGTTCGTCACCAGCAACATCATCGGGGCGACCACGATCGAACAACTGGACAGCAACATTGCCAGCTTCGACCTGAAGCTGTCGGATGAAGTGCTGGCGGGGATCGAGGCGATCCACAAGGATCACCCGAACCCGGCGCCATAACCCCCACTTGTAGGAGCGAGCTTGCTCGCGAAAAGCCTGAGCACACCGCTGGGTGCCAGGCTTTCAACGCTATCGTTGACGACCATCGCGAGCGAGCTGTTCCTACAATGATCTGGCAATGATCTCCTTCATGATCTCGTTGGTCCCCGCATAAATCCGCTGCACCCGCGCATCGGCCCAGGCCCGGGCGATCGGGTATTCCCACATGAAGCCGTAGCCGCCATGCAACTGCACGCATTCGTCGAGCACCTTGCATTGCAGGTCAGTGCCCCAGTACTTGGCCATCGCCGCCGTCGGCACGTCCAGCTTGCCTTGCAGGTGCAGTTCCAGGCAGCGGTCGACAAACACCCGGCCAATCTGGATCTCAGTGGCCATTTCCGCCAGCTTGAAGCGGGTGTTCTGGAAGTCCGCAATCGACTTGCCGAACGCCTTGCGCTCGCGGGTGTAATCCAGGGTCCACTGCAGGGCGGCCTCCGCCGACGCCAGGCCGCCTACGGCCACCGTCAGGCGCTCCTGTGGCAACTCCTGCATCAGATAGGCGAAGCCCATCCCGGCCTGCCCCAGCAGGTTCTCCTTGGGCACCCGGACGTCCTGGAAGAACAGCTCCGAGGTGTCCTGGGCCTTCATGCCGACCTTTTCCAGGCGCTTGCCCTTGGCAAAGCCCGGGGTGTCGGCTTCCACCAGGAACAGGCTGGTTCCCTTGGCCCCGGCCTTGGGATCGGTCTTGGCGACGACAATCACCAGGTCCGCCAGGTAGCCGTTGGTGATAAAGGTCTTCGAGCCGTTGATCACATATTCGTCGCCATCCAGCACTGCAGTGGTCTTCACCCCTTGCAGGTCGGACCCCGCGCCCGGCTCGGTCATGGCAATGGCCGTGACCATCTCGCCCGAAACCAGCTTGGGCAGGTATTTGTGTTTCAAGGCCTCACTGCCGTAATGCAGGATGTACGGCGCAACGATGTCCGAATGCAGGGAGAAGCCGATGCCGGTCAAGCCCAGCCGCCCGACTTCCTCGATCACCACCGTGCTGTAGAGAAAGTCCGCCCCCAGGCCACCGTATTCCTCCGGCAGATGGGAGCAGAGCATCCCCGCCTCCCCCGCCTTGTTCCACAACTGGCGGTCGATGTAGCCCTGTTTTTCCCATTGAGCATGAAACGGCACGGCTTCCTTTTCGAGGAAGGTGCGCACGCTATCGCGAAACAATTCGTGCTCGGAGCTGAACAAGGTTCTAGGGATCATCGGGGCACCTGTCGTTATTGTTGAACGAAAATGTATGCCAGAGACTAATCCCACCACCTGCAACGGGACACTGGACACATCCGCCAAAAAATAAGACGATCCAGCCGCTTGGTGACCACTTTCCCCTATAAGAATAAATTGAATTATGTCTATCCAATCTTCTGCGCCGTTGCGGCGCGTCAGCATCCTGGCGATCGACCGGGTGTTTGCCTACACCCTCATGCAGGCCAAGGATTTTTTCCACCTGGCCAGCCTGCGGTACGGCAAGCAACAGGGCCAGGGCCTGACCCCCGGCTTTGAAACCCGTGTAGTCAGCCCCGACGGCAAACCCGTCAACAGCTTCAGCGATGTGCTGATGCCGGTGGACGGCGGCCTGGAAAATGCCGACATCATCATCCTCCCTGCGTTCTGGGACGACTTCGACACGTTGTGCCAACGTTATCCACAGGTGTTGCCGTGGCTGCGTGAGCAGCATGCACGGGGCGCAGTGCTCTGCGGCGAAGCCACCGGGGTGTTCTGGCTGGCCGAGGCCGGCCTGCTCGATGGCAAGGAAGCGACCACCTACTGGCGCTTTTTCAACACTTTCGAAGAGCGTTTCCCCAAGGTCCAGCTCAACAAGGACAAGCACCTCACGGATGCCGACAACCTGTTTTGTGCCGGCGGCACCACCTCGGCCTGCGACCTCTACATTTACCTGATCGAGCGCTTCTGCGGGGCCAATGTGGCCCAGGCCGTGGCCCGCGACATCCTGTATGAAGTGCAACGCAGCTATTCCCCCGGCCGCATCGGCTTCGGCGGACAGAAGCTGCACCAGGACGTAATCATCCTGCAGATCCAGCACTGGCTCGAAGAGCATTTTGCCGACAAGTTCCGCTTCGAAGACGTCGCCCGCGAGCACGGCATGAGCATCCGCAACTTCATGCGTCGCTTCCAGACCGCCACCGGCGACAAGCCGCTGCACTACCTGCAACGCCTGCGCATCGAAACCGCCAAGGGCTTGCTGTCCGGCAGCCGCAAGAGCATCAAGACCATCAGCTACGAAGTCGGCTACGACGATGCGAGCTTCTTCGCCCGACTGTTCCGCCAGCACACCGAATTGTCGCCCAACCAGTACCGGCAGCAGTTTCAGCAGGCGGCGTAGCCGAACACCAACCGAATGTGGAAGCGAGCCTGCTCGCTTCCACACAGAATCTTGCGCCGGCCACGCAGTTCTTTCGCTGTGCATTTTCCTACGCAAAAAGCGGAATACATAGCGCCGGAGAACCCAACCCTACCCACAGACGCAACCCCTTAAAAACTTCAACATCTTCCCTGCAGACCATCAGGGAAGATCAAACATGACTATCGGATCAAGCTACAACTACCCTTCATACATCGCCAAGGAGACCGACCGAACAAAGCGCTCGGCTAAAAATAAATGGGCGGCTCGCTTTCCCAATCCGCCGGATTTGTGCTTTGACTATCGTGCACTGGTAGAGCAGGAAAACGGCATCGCCAGGGCAACTGACCCGCAACATAAAATCTGCATCATCGGCGCCGGCGTCACAGGCCTGACCGCCGCCAGAGAGCTCTATCGCTGCGGCTTTACCCATATCACTCTCATCGAGCAATCCAGGCGCATCGGCGGCAGGCATCTGACCGTTCCCGGCAGCCGAAACTCGACAGCAAGCCATACACCGTTTGAAATGGGCGCCATGCGCATGCCCTTCTTCAACCGGGCGGATGAGCCACCGACAGAAGGTCGGTCGCTGATGGCTTACTACGCCAATCAATTTGAATTGGCGTTTTCAGACTTCGCCAACCCCGGCAGCCAATGGGTTAACTCGACAGGCATCTATCTCCGGGAGGGCAGCATGGGCGGCGGATCGGCGCCGCAAATGTTGATATGGAAAAACGAAGACGGCGTCACACCGCCTCCCGGCGATGAGTTGCAAAAGGTTTATTCCAAATGGAAAGCCTTTGCCGATCGCATGACCCGCCACGTTGCTGAGCTCTACGCGAGCCAGGAATGGGAAGCCATATGGGCTTCTATCGTTGAAAAATACGAGAGTGTCTCGTTCCGCGACCTGGTCAGCATGCCAGCACTGGAAGCTTGGGATGCCCGCTCACCCGGGGATTTCGGCGGAATGGGAATGCCTGCGCAAGAGTCCGCAATTTTTTACGCAATAGGTATAGGTGACGGTAGCTGGGGAGCTTTTTATGACGTCTGCTGCCTCTACCCTCTGCGTACTGCGATTTTCGGTTTCAGCAGCCAATTGCAACTGATCCATGGTCGTGTGGACTCAAACGGCGATCCACTGGATTCGCCCTACCTGAATAGCGAAGCCGTTTTTGACTCAATGGGGCAGAGTTTTGACAAGCCCCGCTACATCGGTCTCGCCGCTTTGGACGAATGCCTGCTGTTTGTGAAAACCGATGAAACCGGAAAGTCCATCTACGAACATTGCCTCGAAAGAAGCAATGGGCTTCTCACCGACTCATCCGTTACAAAACTGGAAAAGCTGACCAATCAAAATATACGCGTCCATTACAACTGGAAACACAATCAACCCGAGCAAATCCAGGAGCAATTTGATGACTTTGACTCGGTCATCATGACACTACCCTCCTGGCTGATTGAAACTCGAATCAAGCTCGAAAATTTCACCCGGGAGATGCTGCCTTTCGAGACGATTAACGCCTACAAAACCGCACACTGGGAAACTAGCTGCAAAGTGTTTGCACCGCTGAAAAAATCATTTCTCTCGAAAAACAAAAACATCCCGCAAGCCATCGTAACCGACAGTTTCATCCACGATGTCTATACCTACCGCTACAACGACAATTACAGCTATGACTGCATCCTGCTGAGTTATACCTGGGAAGATGACGCAACCAAACTCGCCTCATTCAGCGATAAGGAGCTGGTATCAAGATGCGCCGAAGAGCTGGATCGCATACTCATGAACTCTGCCAACGTCCAGGAAAAAATCTCTCCCTACATCGGCATTGAGCAAGCCGTGGTTCAGCGCTGGATCACTGATAAAAATGCTCTGGGCTGTGCCAAGCTTTACCGACCGGGCACCTACTACGATGCCGTCAGCCTGATGAAGTACAACCGGGACTTTGCTCATGTTTCAGGCTTGTATTTGTCCGGCGAGTCATTTTCTGTCGATGCCGGTTGGACGGAGCCATGTTTTCGCGGTGCTGTCGATGCAGTGATTCATATCTGCAACAAAACCGCCGCGACGTTCAATGGCGGATTTTCCTTGAGCGACTACCCGCACTACCAAATCAAAATCTGATCCCCCCGTTTCAGAGCCATGCACGCAATACATGGCTCTACCTCTCGCGCCGACTACCCAGGGCCATCAAACATCACTCTGATCCATTTTCGGACAAGGACTACGACCTAAACGGAAGTAGCTGACTTACACCCCATTCCTGATTCCTCTCTCATACACACGCCATTTAACAGCTTGAAAAACAATAAAAAGAGGAACGACGAAAATGAATGAGCCAACAAGCCCTGTTCGTGTAGCAGTCGTGCAATTCGATCCACAAGTCGGCATCGAAAAATGTGTAGGTAATCTGCGTCGCAGCCTGGAATTGGCGCTTGAAGCGGTAAACCGAGGTGCGAATCTCATCGTTCTGCCCGAACTTTCCAATACCGGCTATTTCTTCAGCAATCGACAGGATGCCTTCGCCCATGCCGAAGCGGTTCCTGACGGGCCAAGCGTGCAGAGCTGGATCGACTTCGCCCGCGAGCACAACGTTTACCTCGTGGCCGGTCTCGCCGAACGCGACGGCATGCGACTCTTCAACACCGGCGTTCTGGTGGGACCAGATGGTTTTATCGGCAAATACCGCAAAGCCCATTTGTGGAATCTGGAGAAGCTCTGGTTCACCCCCGGCGACCTGGGTTTCCCGGTTTTCGACACACCGATCGGCCGCATCGGGCTATTGATCTGCTGGGACATCTGGTTCCCGGAGGTGCCACGGATCCTCGCCCAACAAGGCGCAGACATCATTTGCAGCCTGAACAACTGGGTCTGGACACCGCCGCCGCTGTTCGACGATGCCGGTAAGTGCATGGCGTCTTATCTGACGATGACCGCCGCTCACGTCAACAACGTGTTTATCGCTGCCGCCAGCCGGATCGGCGAGGAGCGCGGCGCACGCTATCTGGGTTGCTCGCTGATTGCCGGAACCAACGGCTGGCCGATTGGCGCCGTGGCTTCGGCAGACAGGCAGGAAATCCTGTTTGCCGATGTCGACCTGACCAGCTCCCGCAGTGCGCCCATCTGGAACAACCTGAACGATCTGCATCGCGATCGTCGGGCCGATCTTTACGATCAGATGCTCGGCTACACCCAACACCCTTGCCTCCCACGTTGATCAGGAGGCCTATTGCATGGAAGTTACAACCGACAAAAACCAACCATCGCGCAAATCACCGATTGATACAGCCGTCGCCCTGCTAATGATCGGCGCGACACTGCTGATCGTCTGGCTTTCTTTCAGCAACCGGACTTTCTGGGGAGCGCATTGGCCCGGGTACGGCGACATGGTATCGCTGCTACCCGAACCGAGTGCCTGGTTGCGTTGGGTGTTAGGTGACATCAGCGAGGTGGCTTTCTACAAGCACGAGTTCGCCTCGATCGGCCTGCTGGCGGGCGCTTATCTGGCTTACTGGGCGAATCGAACGGGGAAATCCTGGCAAGGGTTTGCCATCTCCTATGGAACGGGACTTTGGCCCTGGCTAGTCACCAGTTCGTTGCTCGGGCTGCTGCTGAGCAATCTGCTGTGGGGCTGGACGGTGACAGCCACAACCTGGCAACCCACATTCGTAGCATTCGTCTCGCTGCCAGCGGCGATGGTGCTGATGTTTGGTGGAGGCTGGAAGGTCACGATCAACGGCGCACTCATGGGCGCCGTACTCGTCACACCGATGTGCCTACTGATCGTCAACTACGTGTGCCAACCCCTGGCCTTGCCTGCAGTGATTGGCAATGTGCTGGGCATGGCGGTTGCCAGCGTCCTGGCGTTTCTGCTCTGCCGCTATTGGCCGAACCTGGTGAAATCCAGGTCGTCGCAAACGCCACCCGCCTCCATAGCCCCCGCCAAGGCGCCCGACTATGGCGTTATCTGGAGCCTGCGCCGGATTCTGGCGGACTTTTCCGAAGCACCGTTCTTCGGCAATGAGCTGGCCAGCCTTGGCCTGATACTGGGTGCACTGCTGGCGTACAGCTTGAACCCTTCAAGCCCCGCGTACGGATCAGGCTTGTTGCTGCACATCATTGGCGCGCAGGCATTAGCCTCGGCCATCGGCGTGCTGATCTGGCGTCGACAATGGATGTTGCGCGGCTGGTATCCCACTTACATCCCGCTGGTTTCAGTGGTGCCCGCGGCGATCCTGGCCTATGGCGGCAGCTGGCAGATAATCGTCTCAAGTGCACTGCTGGGGGCATTGCTCGCACCACCGCTGGCCTGTGTGATTGCCAGGAAATTACCGGCCGACATGCATGCCTACATCGCCAATGTACTGTCGATGGCCATCAGTACACTGCTGATCGTGCCGCTGATCGGTTTTCTGATCGCTGATTAATGCCCCAGCCATTCGGCTGTATCGCGGCCTCAATAGCGGATACAGCCACTTTTCATTACAAACAAGCGAGGTATCCCATGGACCTGCCCAAACTGTCCATCGCGGCACTTGGCGGCACGGTAAGCATGCAAGCGAGCAATGCCGGTGAAGGCGTCATCCCGACCGTCAGCGGCGAAGCCCTGCTGACTTCCATACCGGAACTGACGACACTGGCCGGAGTCACCGTCGAGACCCTCGGCCTGCTGCCCAGTGCGTCCCTGGATTTCGAGTTTTTGCTGAACGTATTGTCCTGGGCTGAGTTTCAGGTCAAACAGGGCGCCGTTGGGGTCGTGATAACCCAGGGCACCGACACACTCGAAGAAGCCGCGGTGTTTTTGGATTACCTGTGGCCCTACGACACCCCCTTGGTGCTGACCGGTGCCATGCGTTCCGCAGCTCAGCCAGGTGCCGATGGACCGGCCAATCTACTGGATGCATGTCGCGTTGCCTTGGCGCAGAACAGCCGGCAGCGCGGTGTCCAGGTCGTAATGAACGGACAGATTCATCAAGCGTGCAGCGTACGCAAAACCGATTCGCTGGCATTGCAGGCGTTTTCCTCTCCAGTCGTGGGGCCCGCGGGCCTACTGGTGGAAGACCGTGTTCGCTACCTGCGCCCGCCGGGGCCGCGCACGGTGTTACCGATGCCGCAACGGACCACACAGAAGGTTGCACTACTTGAGGCCTCACTTTCGGCCGACACCCTGCTACTGGAAAATATTCTCGCACTCGATTACGACGGGCTGGTGATCGGCGGTTTCGGCGCTGGCCACATCTCGCAGCGCTGGGCGACAACGATTGAGCATATTGCCAAACGAATCCCGGTGATCATTGCGACCCGAACCGGCTCCGGCTCCACCGCACGTGCCTCTTACGGTTTTGGCGGTGGTGAAATGGACTTGATCCGCAAGGGGGCATCGATGGCGGGTTTTCTATGTCCGCGAAAAGCCAGAATTCTGCTTTGGTTGCTGCTTGGTTGCCAACGGCAGCACGAGCTTGCGCAGTATCTCAACGAAGATATTTGACTTCAAAACAATGTACAAACCTGTGGGCGGAGGATTTGCGCTGACAAAAAAGGGCCTGCAATCGCAGGCCCTTTTTTATATTCCGAAACACCTTACGGCTTATGCGCCCGCGACAGGAACTCGTGGGATTGCATCTCCAGCAGGCGACTCAAGGTGCGCTGGAACTCGAAGTTCAAGCGACCACCGGTGTACAAGTCTTTGAGCTCGACTTCGGCAGAAATGATCAGTTTCACGTTACGGTCGTAGAATTCGTCGACCATGTTGATGAAACGTCGGGCGATGTCGTCGGTGGTAACGCTCATCTGCTCCACGCCACTGAGCAGCACGGCATGGAAGATCTTGCCCAGTTCGATGTAGTCGTTCTGGCTGCGTGGGCCGTCGCACAGTTCGCGGAAGTCGAACCAGGCCACGTCGTCACACGTACGCAGGGCGCGAATCTCGCGGTTCTCGATCATCAGCACGTCGTTTTCGACCGCAGCCGTGCATTCCGGTGTCAGCGCGCGGAAGCTTTTGCGCAGGCTCTCGTGGGACGCTTCGTCGAGCGGGAAGTGGAACAGCTCTGCCTGCTCAAGGTGACGCAGACGGTAATCGACGCCGCTGTCGACGTTGACGATGTCGGTGTTCTGCTTGATCAGCGCAATCGCCGGCAGGAACCGCGCACGTTGCAGACCGTCCTTGTACAGGCCGTCCGGCACAATGTTGGAAGTCGCGACCAGGGTCACGCCGTTCTTGAACAACTCTTCCATCAAGGTGCCGAGGATCATCGCGTCGGTGATATCGGAAACGAAGAACTCATCGAAGCAGATGACCCGCGCCTCGTTGGAAAAACGCTTGGCGATGATGGTCAGCGGGTTCTTCTCGCCACCGAGGGTCTTCATCTCTTCGTGCACGCGCTTCATGAAGCGGTGGAAGTGGGTCCGGGTCTTTTCCTTGAACGGCAGCGCTTCATAGAAGGTGTCGACCAGGTAAGTCTTGCCGCGACCTACGCCGCCCCAGAAGTACAGGCCCTTGACCGGCGCCTGGTCTTTCTTGCCGAACAGCTTGCCGAGCAGGCCCGGCTTGTTCTGCGAGGCTGCAACCAGGTCGTCGTACAGGCGCTGCAAATGACGCACGGCAGTTTCCTGGGCGGCGTCATGGAAGAACTCCGGACGTTTGAGATCAGCTTGATATCGTTCTAGGGGCGTCATAATTCGTTAGCAAGGCAACAAAAACGGGCCGTCACTGTAGCGACGGCCCGAAAGAATGGCAATCGGCCCTTGGTCGGGCCGCGCCGCTGATTATTCCTGGACTGGCGTCAGAGCGACCCGCAGGGCGTCGATGGCCAGGTCCCGCGCTGCACTGTCGGCAAAGGCCGGGCTGTCGCCGACGCACGCGCCTTCGAGCCAGACGCTGAAACCCAGGTCGTCGCTGCGCACATCCAGCGCCTGGCCGGATTGCAGCTGCTTGGTCACCTGCCCTGCGGCTTTGCCATCGGCAAAGTTGCGCGACAGCAACAGTTGCTCGCCATCGGCCGCCAGCAGACGGAAGCGGAAACTGCCGTCGTCTTCACGGAAGCTGACAAAACGCGCGGCCTTGGCGGGTTTTTTCTTGGTGCTGGCAGCGACTTGCGTCTGATTGACGAAAGAACGCAGGCCGACCGCCTCACGCAGTTCGTTGAGGAACGGGGTGGCCACGGCGCGGGCTTTTTTCGCACCGACCTGCAGGATGTCTTCCAGGTCCGATGGGCGCGCAATCAGTTGGTGATAACGCTCGCGGGACTCGCCCAGTTCGCTGTCGAGCAGCTGGAACAGACGATTTTTCGCTTCCCCCCAACCCAGGCCCTGCAACAGTTCGCTGCGGAACTCAGCGGCTTGGGCCGCAGTGGCAAACGCTTGGAACAGGGTGAACAGGTGCGAGTTGTCCGGGTCCTTGGCTTCGCCCGGGGCGCGGGAGTCGGTGACGATGCGCGAGATCGCATCCTTCATGTCCTTGGCGCTGGTGAACAACGGAATGGTGTTGTCGTAGCTTTTCGACATCTTGCGCCCATCCAGGCCGGGCAAGGTGGCGACGCTTTCTTCGATCAGCGCCTCGGGCATGGTGAAAAACTCCTTGCCCTGGCCAAACAGGTGGTTGAAGCGCTGGCCGATGTCGCGGGCCATTTCCACGTGCTGGATCTGGTCGCGGCCGACCGGCACCTTGTGCGCGTTGAACATCAGGATGTCCGCGGCCATCAGCACCGGGTAGCTGTACAGGCCCATGGTGATGCCGGCGTCCGGGTCTTCGCCGGTCTCCAGGTTCTTGTCCACCGACGCCTTGTAGGCGTGCGCACGGTTGAGCAGGCCCTTGGCCGCGACGCAGGTCAGCAGCCAGGTCAGCTCAGGAATTTCCGGGATATCGGACTGACGGTAGAAGGTTACCCGGTCCACATCCAGGCCACCGGCCAGCCAGGTCGCAGCGATTTCCAGGCGCGAGCGCTGGATACGCAGCGGGTCGTCGCACTTGATCAAGGCGTGGTAGTCGGCCAGGAAATAGAACGAATCGGCATTGCTGTCGCGGCTGGCGACGATCGCCGGGCGGATCGCCCCGGCGTAGTTGCCCAGGTGCGGGGTGCCGGTGGTGGTGATGCCGGTGAGGATGCGCGTACGAGTAGTCATGGGTAATCGCTTATCAGACTGCTATCAATTCGAAAGGCGCGGCAGCAGCAGATCCTTGAGATCGGTCAGCTTGCCGTGAAAAAAGTGTCCGCATTCTGCCACTTTCAGCAGCTCATGGGGGCGATCAAGGGCCGCGGACCAATCGTAAACCAGCTGCGGGTCGATCACTTCGTCGGTTTCCGGCTGGATCAGGGTCAGGGCGCCGTGCTGCGGCAACGGGTCCTGATCCCCCAGGCGCATCACCGCCGGTGCCACCATGAACAGCCGGGCCAGGGTTTCGCCCTTGGCCTCCAGGCGCCCACCGAGGCTGGCCGCGACAAAACCGCCGAAGGAAAAACCGAGCAAGGTCAGGGGCAAGTCAGGGTGCCGGGCCCGTAGCCATTGGGCAGCCGCCTGGGCATCGTCGACTTCACCAGTGCCCATGTCATGGCTGCCGGCACTGGCACCCACTCCACGGTAGTTGAATCGCAAAGTAATAAAGCCGGCATCGCGCGCGGTGCGCTGCAGGGTCGAAACCACTTTATTGAGCATGGTGCCGCCCTGCACCGGGTTGGGATGGCAGATCAGCGCCAGGCCACGTGGTTCGGGGGAATCCAGGTACAAGGCTTCCAATTGACCCACCGGGCCAGCAATCTCTACAGGGGTTTCACGCATAAGCAAGGAAGGAACTCCGTGACCTCTCGAAGGGTCGACTCGTCTAGCTAAAAGTCTGCGCCTGGCATGATTGCGATCTCGTCGCGGTATACAGCGCAGGTCCGAGCCGTTAACGTAAAGCAAAGCCGTTTATAGAGGAAGGACTCGTGGAACACTCGCTCTTAGTTTGGTTGTTGCCGACTCTTGCCCTGGTTGCCGGTGTCGCTATTGGATTCCTGGTTGCGCGTCTGCTGCCCAATGCCGTGCCTAACAGCACGCAGCGTCAGCTGGATGACATTCAGGAACGTTTTGACAGCTATCAGAATGAAGTGGTCACCCACTTCAACAGCACCGCAACGCTGGTGAAAAAACTCACCCAGAGCTACCAGGAAGTACAAGACCACCTCGCCGAGGGTGCCAACCGCCTGGCCCTGGACGAGCAGACTCGCCAACGCCTGCTGGCCGCGCTGCACGCCGATGCCGCCCAGGCCCCACGGGAACGCCTGACGCCACCGCGCGACCAGGAACCACCTCGCGACTACGCGCCAAAAACGCCCAACGCACCGGGCATGCTCGATGAGCATTACGGCCTGAAGAAGTAATACGCTTTCAGGCGATCGCCAAAAGCCCCCGGATCAGTGATTGCCCGGGGGCTTTTTTGTGCCTGTGCGTCTTGCCCACGAGAGGCCGTCAATGGCCATAAAAAAGCCCGCCCGGTCACCAGGACCGGGCGGGCTTTTCTTACACCTGGGGTTCAGTCAGATGTTCATGGGTACTGCTGCACTTGCCCTTGCTGCTGGCCGCCATACTGCTGGCCAGGAATTGCCTTGAGGTTGACCTCGACACGGCGGTTCTGCGCCCGACCGTTGACGTCGCCGTTGCTGGCAACCGGGTTGTCCGGGCCTGCGCCACGTGCCGACAGGTTGGCACCGCTGACGCCCTGGGACGTCAGGTAGGTCGCGACGCTTTGCGCACGACGCTGGGACAGGTCCATGTTGTGCTGGCGGCTGCCGGTGCTGTCGGTGTAGCCAACGATTTCGATCTGGTTCTGGTTGAACTCTTTCAGCGAGCCGGCCAGGTTGTTGAGCGGCTGGTAGAAACTTGGGGCAATGTTCGCCGAATCGGTGGCGAAGGTGATGTTGCCCGGCATGATCAGCTTGATCTGATCGCCCTGGCGCTGCACTTCAACCCCGGTGTTGGCCATGCTGGCGCGCAGTTTCTTTTCCTGCTGGTCGGCGTAGTAGCCATAACCGGCGGCGGAAGCACCGACCACGGCGGCGCCGATCAGCGCCCCCTTGCCACGGTTGTTGTGGTCGATGGCAGCACCCGCCAAGGCGCCAGCCAGGGCTCCCAAGCCACCGTACTTGGCGGTTTTGCTCATGCCCGTGGAGCCACCGTCGGCCTGACCCTGGTTGTCATAAGGGTTAGGGGACGCACAGCCCGACAACAAGGCCACGGCAGTTGCGACAATAATCAAACGACGCGAGGTGAACATGGAGAGCTCCTACTTTTACATTCTGTGGTGCAGCGGACGATAGCAATGGACCCCTGCGGGCGTTGGAACACGGCAACCGGCAAAAATTCCGTGGCGACCTGTAACACCGGCTGTCCTAGGCGCGGACAAACGGATTTTCACGCATCTCGTCGCCCAGGCGGGTATCGGGACCATGCCCGGTGACCACCGTCGCCTCTTCATCGAGGGTGTACAGGCGTTGCTTGATTGAGCGCACGATAGTCGCCTGGTCACCGCCCCACAAATCCGTGCGCCCTACCCCACGCCGAAACAAGGTGTCGCCGGCTATCAGCAGCTTAGCCTCTGCAAACCAGAAACTCATGGAGCCCGGTGTGTGACCTGGTGTGTGCAACGCGACACCACAGCCGCACGCCAGCTCTTCATCATCATCCAGCCAGCGATCCGGAGACGGCACCGGGGTATAGGGCACGCGAAACATCTGGCATTGCATCTCCAGGTTGTCCCAGAGGAACTGATCCTCCTTGTGCAAATGCAGGGTAGCACCGGTTTTTTCCTTCAACTGGCCCGAAGCCAGGAAATGATCCAGGTGCGCATGGGTATGAATGATGCTCACCACCTTCAGGCCCAGGGCCTCGAGGCGCGCCAGGATCAATTCATGATTGCCACCCGGATCGACGACGATGGCCTTTTTGGTGATCGGGTCGCCAATGATCGTGCAGTTGCACTGCAAAGGGCCGACGGGGAAGGTTTCGCGGATCAGCGCGGGTTTGGCAGCGTCCATGGATGTTCCTGGAAAAAATGGATCGGCTATTCTGGCACAGCCCGCCACAATCGCCGATGGCAGGCCGGTAACAAAACGCCCCCGGCCCTGGCATTCGCCAATGCCTGAACTGCCGCCCCAACACGGACACACCCATGACGTTCAACTGGCACAACGACTTACTGACAACCGCAACCCCGCTCGACAAACACTACAAAAACACCCAGAACGTCCGTCGCTTCATGCACGAGCACTGCGGCCCAGACTTCCGCTTCGACCGCGATTTCATGGCCTGGATCCGCAGCGGAACGCCTGCAACCCTGGGCGATGTGGTCGATGAGTGGCGGCGTCGGCAACCGTAGCCGAAGGGCCGCGTATCTAATCTCGCTCTCAAAACGCCAACTGCAACGTCTCCTTCCCCTCCAGCCCCAACAGGTACTGCTTGGCTTCCAGGCCGCCGGCAAACCCGGTCAGGCTGCCTGATGCGCCAATTACCCGGTGGCAGGGGGTGACGATCGAGATCGGGTTCTTGCCGTTGGCGGCGCCCACCGCGCGGACGGCCTTGGGGCTGCCGATCTGTTGGGCGATCTGGCTGTAGCTGCGGGTTTCGCCGAAGGGGATGGTCAGCAGGGCCTGCCAGACCTTTTGCTGGAACTCGGTGCCGACAAAGTCCAGTTGCAGGTCAAAGTGCTCGCGCTCACCGGCGAAGTACTGCTGCAGCTGGCGTTCGGTTTCCTGCAGCAGCGGGCTGTGGATATCTTCCAGCAGCGGGCCGATGCGCACGCGGTTGAGGCGTTCGTTTTCCCAGAGGATCGCGCAGAGTTTGTCGCCGCTGGCGATCAGGGTCAGGGTGCCGACCGGTGACGGCATCCGTTTGAATACGTATGACATGGGTGACTCCTGGATCCGACTGTTCAGGTGCGGTCGTTGAGTTGTCAGAGAACGTATTCAGGGTAATCCAGGGTTCAAACGCAAGAACTACGTTTCTTGCGTTTGAATTTTCCAGGCGGACAGGGGCCCGCGACAAGGCCTTCAGAAAGGGTTAGAGCCGGCCATACTCCTGCGCCGTGCGATCCAGTGCCCGCAGTGTCTTGGCGACCAGTTCGTCGACTTCTTCGCGGCTGGCGATCAACGCCGGGGCCATGATCATGCGCCCCAGGGTGGAGCGGATGATCACTCCCTCTTCAAAGCCCAGGGTTCGGCAGCGCCAGGCGATGTCATTCTCGTTGACAAACCGTTTACGGCTGCCCCGATCCTCGGCCAGCTGTAAGGCCGCGACCATGCCCACGCCCTGGATATCGCCCACCAGCGGGTGCTGGCCGAACACCTCGCGCAGGCACTGTTGCAGGTAAGGCCCGATGTCCTCCTTGACCCGAGTGACCACTCCTTCATCGCGCAGTGCCTTGAGATTGGCGATCGCCACCGCGGCGGCCACTGGGTGCCCGGAATAGGTCAGGCCGTGGGCGAATACCCCACCCTGCTCCACCAGCACCTGGGCGATTTTTTTTGACAGGATCAGCCCGCCCATGGGGATGTAGCCCGAGGTCAGGCCCTTGGCGATGGACAGGGTATCGGGCTCGAATCCGAAGTGCTCATGGGCGAACCATTCACCGGTGCGACCGAAGCCTCCGATCACTTCGTCGGCACACAACAACACGTCGTACTGGTGGCAGATGCGCTGGATTTCCGGCCAGTAGCTCTCTGGCGGGAAGATCATCCCGCCCGCGCCCTGGAAGGGTTCGGCGATGAATCCGGCAACCTTGTCGGCCCCCAGCTCGAGGATCTTGGCCTCCAGTTGTTGCGCCGCCCGCAGGCCAAATTCGGCCGGGGTCAGGTTGCCTTCATGGGCAAAAAAGTACGGCTCGTCGATGTGCGCGATGTCCGGCAGCATGCCACCCATCTCGTGCATGAACTTCATGCCGCCGAGCGCCGTGGCCGCCAGGGTCGAACCGTGATAACCGTTCCAGCGGCCGATCATCACCTTCTTCTCGGGCTTGCCGAGCACTTGCCAGTAACGGCGCACGGTGCGGATCAGCACTTCGTTGGCCTCGGAACCGGAGTTGGTGTAGATCGCGTGGCTGTAATGCCCCGGCAACAGGCTGAAAAGCAGCTCCGACAGCTCGATGACCTGCGGGTGGGTAGTGTGGAAAAACATGTTGTAGTACGGCAACTGCTCGAGTTGCCGGGTCGCCGCGGCGGCCAGGTCCTTGCGCCCATAGCCCAGGTTGGTGCACCACAGCCCCGACATGCCATCCAGGTAACGCCGCCCGTCGTTGTCCCACAGGTGCAGGCGCTCGCCTCGCACCATCACGCGCGGCCCTTCGTCGTTGAGGGCTTTCTGATCGACGAACGCGTGGATGTGATGTGCAGCGTCGGCGGCCTGGTAGTCGCGGGTTTCACGTGGGGTGGTCATCGCCAGTTCTCCGTTGTGGTGATTGATAGTGGCCCAGGTACCCGCAGGGCAAAAATAGTAAAAATGTGTTCGCAGGCGATGAAAAAACTGGGCAGCGATTTCCCCCATGCGCGCGTCATGTGGTTATTGTTCAGGCATGACCCAATCGTCGCCCACGCGGACCTGGGCGGTGCGCAAATTGCTTGGGATCAGCGGTCGAGACCGACACCTGCCCCATCACCCCGAGGTTTGCCGTGGCTGCCTACAATCTGCGTCAACTGAAGTACTTCATCACTACCGTGGAATGCGGCAGCGTCGCCGAGGCCTCGCGCAAGCTGTACATCGCCCAGCCGTCGATCTCCACGGCCATCAAGGGCCTGGAAGACAGCTTCGGGGTGCAGTTGCTGATCCGCCATCACGCCCAGGGCGTCTCCCTCACCCCCAGCGGCGCACGCTTCTATCGCAAGGCCCAGGAGCTGCTGCGCATGGCCAAGGAGTTCGAGCAGAACGCCCTGGCCGACAACGATGTGGTGTCCGGGCAGATCGACATCGGCTGCTTCGAGACGGTGGCACCGTTGTACCTGCCGCAACTGATGGCCGGGTTTTCAGCGCTGTACCCGGGGGTGGAGATCCGCATCCGCGATGGCGAACAGCAGGAGCTGGTGCAGGGGCTGACGTCGGGCGCCTTTGACCTGGCGATCCTCTATGAGCACGACCTGGATGGCACCATCCAGACCGAACCCTTGATGCCGGCGCAACGCCCTTATGCCCTGCTGCCGGCCGATCACCGCTTCGCCCAGCAGGCCCAGGTGTCACTGCGCGACCTGTGCCTGGAGCCGATGATTCTGCTGGATGTGCAGCCGAGCCGGACCTACTTCGTCAGCCTGTTCGATGAGCTGGGGCTGACCCCACGAATCGCCTTCAGCTCACCCTCGATCGAGATGGTGCGTGGCATGGTCGGCCAAGGTTTCGGTTTTTCGATCCTGGTCACCCGGCCACATTCGCAATGCACCTACGATGGACAAAAAGTGGTGTGCGTGGACATCGTCGAAGACGTCACCGGTTCCGGGTTGGTGGCCGCCTGGCTCAAGCGCGGGCAATTGACCAAGCCGGCGCAGTTGTTTGCCGATTACTGCCGGGAGCAGTTGACGGCCAAGGCCCTGGGATCGGCCTGATGTGACGAGCCCTGGTCAGGCCAACAGTCCCAGTTCTTTCGCCCGGGCCACGGCCTGGGTGCGACGCTCGACGCCGAGCTTGCTGTTGATGTGGCTGGCGTGGGTTTTCACCGTGTGCAACGAGATGAACAACTGATCGCTGATTTCCTGGTTCGAACAGCCCCGGGCAATCAGTTGCAGCACCGCTTGCTCACGAACACTGAGGGCTTCGCCGCCGGGTTGGCTCTCAACGCTTTCGCGAATCGCGACGTGAGGCAAGTGTTCCATCAGGCTCTGGCGCAGAGCCGTGGGTGGACAGTGGGCCAGTTGCTCACGCAGCCAGTCCGGTCGCTCGCGCAATAACCCATCAAAAGGCTGCAACACGCCACCGCTGGCGGCCTCGAACGCCTGGGCCATGGCCCGACGTGCTTCTGGCTCGCGCCCATGGCCCAGCAACAGGCTGACTTTCTGAATCAGCGCCATCACGCTGAGCATCTGCCGCCCACTCTTTTGCCCATGCTCGAACAAGACATTGAGACGCCCTTCGGCCAGCATCGGCTGGTTTTGCATCGACTCCAGCAGGGCTTGCTGTAACTCGATGTGCAGGGGCATTTGCGGGTGGAATTCGGGGGGCGCCGCGGCCTGTTCGCCGTTGTAGGTCTGGCCCAGGCGTGTCAGCCAGGCGCCGGCCAGGTCGGTACGCCCCTGGGCCAGCCACAGTTCACATTTGACCAAGGTCAGCATGGCCAGGTAGTAGATCGGCGGCACGTCCCAGATGTGCATCAGCCGCTCGGCCTCGGCCAGTTCGGCGAACGCCTTGGCAAACTCGCCCCGGCTGCCTTCCAGCCGGGCGATCACACTGTGGCCGATCAGCACGCTGATGTCGCGGCAGGCCCGTGCTTCCGTCAGGCCGGCGTGCAGGCGGGCGAGCCCGAGTTCGGGTTGCAGGCGCAGGACCAGCAGGAAGCCTTCGTACAGGGTCAGGCGCGCGCGCACCGCATACAGCCGTTGCGGCGACAGGCCCTGCAAGCGTTGCTGGCCCTGGTGGACTTCGTCCAGGGCACGCAGGATTTCCCCTCGCGCCTGCAGCACCCGGGCGCGGTCGTAATGGGCCAGCGCTTCGAACAGGGGATTACCGACCCGTTGTGCCAGCTCCAGGGATTCGCGGTTCAGCTCTCGGGCACGCCACAGGTCGGCGTCGGCGATGGCCAGGTTGGACAGGGTCGACAGGCACATCAGCCGCTGGCCATAGCGTTTGTGCGGCAGGCTTTGCAGGGCCTCGGTGCAGTACAGCAAGGTCAAGTCGCGCTGGCCGCGGCCACGGGCGATGATCCCGCTCAAGGCCAACCATTGCGCCAACATGGATTTTTGCGCAGTGGCCGAAGGCGCCGGCAGGAACCGGCTGAGGTGGCTGGCCAACTCTTGCGCAGCATCCAGCTGGCAGGCCAGGCCCAGGGCCCAGCTGTACAGCACGATCAGCCGTGGGGTGCTGACCAGCAGGCTGTCGGGTAAGTCCATTTTCCAGCGCAGCAACATGCCGACGTTCTGTTCGGCCAGCAGCTGTTCTTCGGACAGGTTTTGCACCAGGTTCGCCGCCACATCCAAGTGCCCGGCCCGCAAGGCCTGCTCCACGGCTTCGTCAAGCAGGCCCTGGGCATTGAACCAGCGACACGCCCGCAGGTGCAGGCTGGCGACGGGCACCATGGCGTTAACGGTCGGGCGGCTGCGCAGCAGGTCGGAAAACAGGTGGTGATAGCGGAACCAGTGCCCCTGCTCGTCGAGCGGGACCAGGAACACCTGGTGGGACAGCAGGTAACGCAGGATTTGCGCACTGTCGTGGGCTTCGCGCACCGCGTCGCACAGTTCGCTGCAAAAGCGCTCCTGGGGCGCGGTGTCGTAGAGGAAGGCCTGGACCTCGGCGGGCAGGCAATCGATGACTTCTTCGAGCAGGTAGTCGCGGATCAGCCCTTCACCACCGTGCAGTGGCGGTGGCAGTATCGCGCCATTGCCGGCTTCCGACGCCGCGAGCAACCAGAAGCGTAGCCCCGCCACCCAGCCTTCGCTGCGCTCAATCAGGCTTTCCAGCGCCTCGCCACGCAGCGAACTGCTGTGCCGGTTCAATAGGGCCAGGGATTCGTCGTGCGTCAGGCGCAGGTCCTGCTCGTGCAGTTCGAGCAATTGCCGCGACAGGCGCAAACGGGCCAGGTGCCAGTCTGGCCGCTGGCGACTGGTTACCAGCACCAGCAGGCCATCGGGCAGGTGATTGAGGAAAAACTGCAGGCAGCGGTCCAGCACCGGGCCCTGGGCCAGGTGATAGTCATCCAGCACCAGCAACAATGGGGCGCTGGGCGAGAGCTGGACCGCCAGTTCGTCGAGCAGCCCGTCCAGCCACTCTTCGAAGGCGAACGGTTGATGACGCTGGCGCATTTTCAGCAGGCCCAGGGCCTGGGCGCCCAGCCGAGGGAAATAGTGCTGCAGGCCTTCGAGCAACCGCTCGAGAAAACGCCCCGGGTCATTGTCTCGCGGGCTGAGTCCCAGCCACAGGCTTTGCCAGTGGTCCGGCAGGCTCTGGCAGAACTCCACCGCCAGTGAGCTTTTACCAAACCCGGCCGGGGCGCTGACCAGCAGCAGTCGCCCGGTCAAACCAGCACTCAGCCGCTCGCACAACCGCGGCCGCAGGATGTGGCCGTCGGGCAAGGGGGGACGGTAAAAGCGTCCTTCCAGCATCGGCACGGCCGGGCCAGGAGGGCTGTGGATTCGGAACAGGTCAGTCATAGCCAACTCTTATTGAAGTGCTGTTGTCGGCATTGCAGATGTCCGCAGACTAGCGGCAAACCGCCAGGGTTTGAAGACAATTGCTACAAATGGCTACAAAAAGTCTGAGCGCCCTCTGGCGTCGTCACCGATTCGGTGGGTGTCGATCACTTTATCCAAGGCAAAAAAAACGCCCCGAACCAGTCGGGGCGTTTTTCGAGGATGCGGCCTCTGGTGCAGCGTATTAGCGAACACCTTCCTGACGCAGTGCGGCCGGGGTGAAATCGCTGGTGGTGGCGGTGAAGCCGAAGTCGTAAGCCTGTTTCTCTTCGTTCTTCATGCCCAGTGCCAGGTAACGGCCGGACTGCAGGTCGTAGAGGGTTTCCAGGGCATACCACGGCACTTGTTTGTCGTAGTAGTCCTGGGCATGGGCTTCGGCCACGCGCCACAGTTGACCACGACCGTCGTAGTGGTCGATTACCGCGGCTTGCCAGGTGTCTTCGTCGATGTAGAAGTCACGCTTGGCGTAGATGTGACGCTGGCCTTCCTTCAGGGTCGCAACCACATGCCACACGCGGCGCAGCTCGTAGCGGGCCAGGTCCTGGTTGATGTGCCCGGCCTTGATGATGTCGGAGTACTTGAGCTTAGGATCGTCAAGCTTGTAGCTGTCGGAGGCGATGTACATCTCTTTCTTGCCTTCGAGCTTCCAGTCGTAGCGGTCCGGTGCACCGTTGAACATGTCCAGGTTGTCGGAGGTCCGCAGGCCGTCGGCTGCAGTACCCGGGCCATCATAGGACACTTGCGGGGCACGGCGCACACGACGCTGGCCGGCATTGTAGACCCACGCCGAACGCGGCTCCTTGACCTGGTCGAGGGTCTCGTGGACCAGCAGCACACCACCAGCCAGACGCGCCGGCGCGGTTACTTTCTGCTTGAAGTAGAACAGGATGTTGCCCGGGTTTTTCGGGTCGTAGTCCTTCATTTTGTCGCGGAACACGAACTGGTCCTGGAAGTACACCAGGCTGTAGGAGCCGTTGGCTTGCGGCGTGGCCTGGGTGACCAGGCGGGTCACGCTGCCACCACGGTAGCGGGTGATGTGGTTCCAGATCACTTCCACACCGGTTTTCGGGATTGGGAACGGCACGGCCGTTTCGAAGTTTTCCAGGCCGTTGCCACCCGATACAAGGGTGGTGTTGGTGGCGTTGCGCTTGATGGACGCGAACACTTCAGGCGGCACGGTGGCGCCACGGTGAGAGGTGTACACCGGCATCTTGAAGGTTTCCGGGTAACGCTTGAACATCGCGTATTGGCCCGGCGCCAGCTTTTCCTTGTACTTGTCGACGTTCTGCGCGGTGATAGTGAACAGCGGTTGCTCGCTGGCATAGGGATTGGACAGGAAGCCCTTGCTGTCTACCGTGCCGGCATTCTTGGCCAGGGGTTTCCAGCTCGGAATCGAGCCGTCGGCATTGCCGGTCATTTCTGCGCCCATCGGCGTCAGGCTCTTGCCCAGCTTATCGGCTTCGGCTGCCGGAACGGCGCCCATGACGCCGGTCGCCAGCAACGAAAGCCCCAGTCCTGCGACGTACACCAGATTCTTGGTTATTTTCATTTCTTGTTCGTCCTGAAGAAGCAGTGCTTAGAAGTTCACGCCGACGCTGAGCGCGACGAAGTCACGGTCATCCACGGTGGTGTACTTGCCGTCGAAGAAGTTGGTGTAGGCCAGGCTCGCGGTGTAGGTGTTCTGGTACTCGGCATCCAGACCCAGGCTGACGGCCTTGCGACCCTCCTCGAAGTTGCCGCCAGGACCAGGCGAGTAGCCGCTGACGTCATGGGACCAGGCCACGTTCGGCTTGAGGTTGACCCCGGCGAATACGTCGTTGTAATCCCAGATCGCACGACCACGGTAGCCCCAGGAGGTTGGCGTGGTGAAACCTTCATCGTTGCAATTGCGGGTCGCGTTATTGGTGGCGGTCCCTGGACCGGCACCGGCGATGGTCCGGCCGTTGAGGAATTCGCAGGAAGCACCTGGCAGTTCGCCCGGACCATAGACCGGGTCACGGCCGTAACGGACATCGGAGGTGCTTTCCAG
Organism: Pseudomonas sp. IT-P176; assembly: GCF_949767245.1. Classification (NCBI taxonomy): domain Bacteria; kingdom Pseudomonadati; phylum Pseudomonadota; class Gammaproteobacteria; order Pseudomonadales; family Pseudomonadaceae; genus Pseudomonas; species Pseudomonas sp. IT-P176. Next base: position 54,013 of record NZ_CATKPN010000028.1, on the reverse strand, counting down.
CCCACCGACGTGAGTCACGCCGACTTCACCGACCACAGTCAAGCGGCTGGCGCCCATCACCTGGTCAAAGAAGTGCGTCAGGGTGGTCTGGAACTGGGTCACTTCCTTGCGGCGATAGCCGTGCAGGTCGGAACCCGGTGCTGCCGACAGCAGCGAAGCGTTGGCCAGCGCGCCGCCCAATGGACGAACCCCGGCGAACAGGATGTCGGTGGAGTTGAGTTGTACCGGTGCATTCGGACGGTAGCTCAATTCACCTTGCCACGCCGTGCCGGTAGGCAAGGTGGTGGAGAAGCTCAGGCCGTAGAGGCGAATGTCTTCAGGGTATTCGACGAAGTACTGCGAGTTGCCCGCCACCAGCAGTGGCCCGAGCGCAGCGAATGGCCCCGGCAACGACGCGGCGGTGTTGTAGACCGACTGCGAGGCCCCCGTGGCGCTGAAGATCGGCGCACGGCTGTGGTAGTTCATGAAATAGGCACCGAACTCGGTGTCCAGCGGATCGAACATGTACTTGAAGGACGCGCCCCACTGGCCGCTGTCCCGTGCATCACGGTCCGGACCGCGGCGCACCAGCACACCTTCCTCATTGACGTCGACACCGTTCGCAGCCAATGGCCCCAGGGCGATGGCCGGAATGGTCGAGCGCTTGTTCAGTACGCGCAGGTTGTTGTCGCAACCGTCGGCGACGATGTCCGGCTGGGAGAAGAAGGTGCCGCAGTTATCGACAACGGTCTGGTCCCATTCCAGTTGATAGAACGCCTCGGCCGAGAGGTTTTCGGTCAGGCTCTGGGACACGTAGAACATGTTGACCGGGATCAGGCCTTCCTTGATCTCGGCACCCGGACGACGGAATGCGGACACATCGATCGGGTTGATGGAGTTGATGCCGCCGCCGATGAAGGTACTTTCACCCCAACTGACCACCTGTTTGCCCAGACGCACGGAGCCCGGCTGATCGGCAATCGCGTAGTTGTGGTAGACGAAGGCGTCGAGGATCTGCCCGCCGGAGGACTTGGCGCCTTCCTTGCGGTTGTCGTTGCTGACGTCCTTGAATTCCAGCTCTTCGTTCTGCAGCGCGAAGTCATACCAGTACTTGCCCCGGACAAACACGCCGGTGTCACCGTACTTCAGTTCAAGGTCATGAATGCCTTTGAAGATCTTCGAGAACGCTTGCCCGCTCTTGAAGTTCAAGTGGCCGTCATCGGAGGTCTGGGACAGACCGTGCCCACCGTTGTTGACGCCGATGAGGTTCTTATTTGGCGATTGGGTCGACACACTCATGCCCAACGAGAGGGACGAGTCGAATTGACCTTCGATTTCACCAACGTTGAAACTGACGCCGAATGCAGGCCCGGCGAGCGTAGAGGCGAGACTGACCGCCAAGGGCAGTTTCGCCCGGCGCCAGAACTGGTTTACTGATGTCATCGACGCTACTCCATGTGCTTTTATTGTTATGGCAGTGAGCACTTTTAAAAACGCTCTGGAGGACAGTGAGCCATGCGCTCGCGAAGTCATCCAAAGTTGCATCGCCCCTGTTCGTGCGTGCGTCTCGCTCTTAAAAATCCTTGAACGGACTATATCCAGCAGGCTGTACTGCTTGATCCCTCTAAAGTGTGATTTGCAGCCCCCAACCACTCTGGAACGGTCCTTCTGCCAGTCCGGCAGATGCCGGCACGGCAAGGATGGCTGAAAATTCGGAATTAACAAGCCAAGCGCTTGCTTGGTGGGCGTGTCGTGCCCTTTCGGGCACGACACAGGAGACTTAAAGCGTCGACAGGAAGGTGCTGTTGTTGGCCTGCCACTGTGTGATGTCGAGGCGAATGCGTTTCTTGTCGAGCTTGCCGACACTGGTCTTGGGAATTTCCGTAACAAGGGCGATCTGACTCGGGATGGCCCACTTGCTCAGGTGGCCCAATTCGACGAATGGCTTGAGGTGCTCCTTGAGTTCCTTGGCCCCAATCACGTGGCCTTCACGGATCACCAACAAGGCAAACGGGCGCTCTCCCCACTGCGGATCGGGAATGCCCACTACTGCTACTTCGCGTACCGCCACGTGCCGGCTGATCAAGTCCTCGAGGTCCAGGGACGAGATCCACTCGCCGCCGGTCTTGATCACGTCCTTGATCCGGTCGCGGATGTCGATCACTCCCATGCTGTCCAGGGTCGCGACGTCCCCGGTATGCAGCCAGCCCCCGGCCCAGAGTTCTGCGCCCTTCTGCGGCTCGTTGAAATAACCTTCGGTGAGCCACGGTGCGCGCAGCACCAACTCGCCCTGGGACTCGCCATCGGCCGGCAGAAAGTTACCCTCGGCGTCGATTACTGCCGCTTCCACCAATGGCACCGGCACCCCGGCCTTGATTCGGTAGGTGGTGCGTTCGTCCTCGGTACCGGCCATCAACTCATCGTTGAGGTGGGCACAGGACACCAGCGGCCCGGTTTCCGACATGCCGTAGGCCGCAGTGAGCTGAATCCCCTTGGCCTTGGCCGCTTCGTACAGCGCACGGTTCAGCGCGCTGCCGCCAATGACGATTTTCCAGCCCGCAAAATCGGTGTTTTGCGCCGCCTTGGAGTTGAGCAGCATTTGCAGGATGGTCGGTACGCAGTGGGAGAAGCTGACTTTTTCCTTGCGCCACAGCTCCACCAGGTATTCCGGGTCGTAACGGCCAGGGTAGACCTGCTTGAGGCCAAGCATGGTGGCCACATAAGGCAGGCCCCAGGCGTGGACGTGGAACATCGGGGTGATGGGCATGTACACATCGTTGGTCCCCAGCAGGCGCACGCTGTCGATGCTGCCCATGATCGTCGACACGCCCATGGTGTGCAGCACCAGTTGCCGGTGGGTGAAGTACACCCCCTTGGGGTTGCCGGTGGTGCCAGTGGTGTAGAAGGTAGTCGCTACCGAGTTCTCATCGAAGTCGGCGAAATCGTACTGCGGGCTCGCCCCCGCCAGCAGTTGCTCGTACTCACCCACCAGGTTTGGCAGCTCGGCAGTCTTTTCCGGCAAGTCGGTGAGCAGGAGGGTTTTCTCCACCGTGGTCAGGTGCCCGGCGATGGCCTGGTACAACCCGACGAACTCACTGTTGACCAGCACGAAGCGGTCCTCGGCGTGGTTCATGGTGTAGAGGATCTGCTCAGGCGACAGGCGTACGTTGATGGTGTGGATCACCGCGCCGATCATCGGGATGGCGAACATGCATTCCAGGTAACGATGGCTGTCCCAGTCCATCACCGCCACGGTATCACCGGCCTTGACCCCTGCCGCCGTCAGCACGTTGGCCAGCCGCGCGACGCGCTCGATCAGGGTCGGATAGCTGTAGCGCAACTGGTCGCGGTAGACAATCTCGCGGGTTTTCTCATACCGACTGCCCGACATCAGCAATCGCTTGATCAACAGCGGGTATCGATAAGCACCTTCGGCTGGCGGAATAACGCGAGTCTGCAACATAAGCATCCCTTTCATCTGACTGCACGGTCTTGGCGTAAAGACTGCACTTTAGTCAGCCTGGACGCGCGCTAAATCAGCCAAAGGAATGATTTGAGAACAGGGCAAATGCTGGCTCTAAGCCAGCACCGCTGTGGAAAAGACGCCCTCCGTCAGGCCGCTTGTCCTACTGCTGCCTCGGCCGGTGTGCGTGGGAATATCAGCGCCGAGAGGAAGGTCAAAGCAGCAAAACCGGCCAGGATCAGGTACAGCCCGACAAAACCCTGGCGGGGCTCGACAAAGGCAATCAGTGGGATGGCCGTGGCGCTGGCACCGAAGGACAGGCAGTAGCGCAAGGCGAACACCCGCGATTGCCATTGCGGCGCAACGAAGTTGGCGACCATCGCGTCATTCACCGTGACCTGCCCGAACACCACGAACATGAAGGCGGCACCCAGCACTATGACGGCCGAGCCCTCGACATAAGCCATGGCAAACAACAGCGGGGCCTGGCACAGGGTGAGGAGCATGAACGGCCATTTCAGGCTGAAGCGATGCAACACCCGACCGATACTCAACTGCGCCACCGCGCCAAAGGCGTAAGCCAGGCTGACCACCACCCCAAGGGTTTGCGGTGAGGCGAACAGGTCATGCAGGCGTTCCTGGAACAACTTCGGATAGGTCATGGTCGTGGCATTGAACACCACGCCACCCGTGGCGGTAGCCAGGGCCAGTACCCCGAACACCATGACCATGGAGATCCGCTGGCCCGCGGCGCCCTTGAGAGGGGCATGGGCGCGCACGGGAATCGGCTCCTCGCGTACCTGCAAGGCAAAGCCGATGCCCAGGGCGATGGCGGCGACACCCGGCAGGATAAACGCCGAACGCCAGCCAAACTGCGCCACCAGCAAACCGGTGACCAAGGCCGAAAACGCCACCCCCAGATTGCCCCACATGCCGTTGATGCCAATTTCCCGGCCTCGGTTCTGGGCGTAGGCCACCAGCATTGCAGTGCCAACCGGGTGATAAATCGCGGCAAACACCCCCATAAGCGTCAACCCCAGGACCAGCATCGGCGCAGAGCTGCTCAGACCGGTGAAAATCGCCGAGGCGCCAATCCCGAAGAAAAACACCAGCATCATCTGGCGTCGGCTCCAGTGGTCGCCCAGCCAACCCGCCGGCAGCGAGCAGGCACCAAAGGCAATGAACCCGCCCAGGGACAGGCCGATCATGGCGGCGTAGTCCAGGCCGAAGACCTCGGTCATGCCCAGCACGGCGGCGGGGAAAATCAGCATGAACATGTGGTCGATCACATGGGCGGCGTTGATGTAGCGGATGACATTTCTGGGTTGATGCATGGCGGCACACTATTCGTTGAGGGTGTGGCGTTATGCTAAGTTGGCAATAACACGCATTCCTGACAACAAACTCATCGAACCAGACAATGTTAATCAGCCACTTCCACCATGGCCCCGTCAGCGCCCATCCGCGGGATTACCCGGATGGCGCGCATCAGGAGCGACATATCCATCGCGAGGCGCAATTGCTGTACGCCATGTGCGGCACCATGCGCGTGGTCACGGCCCAAGGTGCGTGGGTGATTCCGCCGACACGGGCGGTGTGGATTGCACCGTGGATCGAGCACGAGATCTTCATGTCGGGCAAGGTCTGCATTCGCTCGCTGTTCATTGACCCCGAACTGTCGCCCGCCAACCTCAGCCAATGCTGCGTACTGGCCGTCACCCCGTTGCTGCGCGAGCTGATCCTGAAGGCGGTGCAAGCCCCCCGCCATGCAAAGAACCCGCTGATCCAACAGTTGATGCTCGAAGAAATTGCCGGCCTGGAAAACCTCCCGCTGCACATCCCCATGCCCGAGGACCGACGCTTGCAAGGGATCTGCATGGCCCTGCTGCAAACCCCCGACCATCCCAATACCCTGGAAGATTGGGCGCAACAGGTCGGTGCCAGTTCACGCACCCTGGCGCGACTGTTCCAGCAACAGTTGAAGATGAGCTTCAACGCCTGGCGCCAGCAACTGCGCCTGATGGAAGCCCTGCCGCGACTGATCGCCGGGCAAAGCGTGCAGAGCGTTGCCGATCAATTGGGCTATGGCAGTGCCCGAGCCTTCAGCGCGATGTTCCGGCGGTTGCTGGGGCACAACCCCCGGGAATACCTCGGCGCGCTGAATCAGCTCAGCGCGATCAATGCATCTCGGTAAAGGCCAGCTTCACACCGATGGCGATCAGCACCACCCCCATCATGCGGTCGAACCAGTGCCCCATGCGGGCAAAACCGGCGCGCACTCGCTGCTGGCTGAACAGCATCGCCACCAGGCAGAACCAGATGGCAGTCGCCACGGCCAGGTAGATGCCATAGCCGGCCTGAATCGACAGCGGCGTATGCGGGTTGATCACCACGGTGAACAGGGACAGGAAGAACAGCGTGGCCTTGGGGTTCAGGCCGTTGGTGACGAAGCCCGAGGTAAAGGCGCCGCGCGCCGTACGAACGCCGGCTTCCTTGTGCAGGTCTTCAGTGGCTGGCTTGGCCGGCTGCGCGCGCAGGGCCTTGTAGCCGATGTACAGCAAGTAGGCCGCCGCCAGCCACTTCAGGGCGTTGAACAGCACGATCGACTGCGACACGATCAAGCCGATGCCCAGCAACGAGTAACCCACGTGCAGGAAGATCGCGCTGCCTACCCCCAACGCCGTCCAGGTACCCGCGCGCCGACCGTGGGTCACGGCCTCGCGCACCACCACGGCAAAGTCCGGACCGGGACTTGCGACGGCCAGCAGGTGAATCAGGGCAACGGTCAAAAACTCTGTCCAGTACATTGGAGCTCCTTGAGGGCAAGCGTAACTATTTATTTCATCTGGTAGGCTCGGCAGATTACGCCTTCAGACTCACGCGCAAAAGGTACAGTTAATGACGAACAATCGCCGCGCCGTTTTCCTTGATCACCCATCACTGGACTTGGGCGACCTCGACCTCAGTGCATTGCGCGACTGCTTCAGCGAACTGCAACTGTTCGCCCAGACCGAACCCGGACAAGTGGCCGAACGCCTGCAAGGCGCCACGGTGGCGATCACCAACAAGATAATGATCGATGCCAGTGCCATGGCCGCCAATCCGGACCTGAAACTGATCCTGATCACCGCCACTGGTACCAATAACGTCGACCTCGCCGCCGCCCGCGCCCAGGGGATTACTGTGTGCAACTGCCAGGGCTACGGCACACCGTCGGTGGCCCAGCACACGATCATGTTGCTGCTCAACCTGGCTACCCGCCTGGATGACTATCGCAAAGCCGTCGACGCAGGCCGCTGGCAGCAGGCCAAACAGTTCTGCCTGCTGGACTACCCGATTGTCGAGCTGCAAGGCAAAACCCTCGGTCTGCTCGGCCACGGCGAACTGGGCGGTGCGGTGGCGCGACTGGCCGAAGCCTTTGGCATGCGGGTGGTCTCGGGCCAGCTTCCTGGCCGCCCAGCCCGGATCGACCGGATGCCGCTGGATGAGTTGCTGCCCCAGGTCGACGCCCTGACCCTGCACTGCCCGCTCAACGAACACACTCGCCACTTCATCGGCGCCCGCGAACTGGCGCTGCTCAAGCCCGGCGCTTTCGTGGTCAACACGGCGCGTGGAGGCCTGATCGATGAACAGGCGTTGGCCGATGCCTTGCGCAGTGGCCATCTGGGAGGGGCAGCCAGCGATGTGCTGAGCGTCGAGCCGCCGACCGCCGGCAATCCGCTGCTGGCCAGCGATATTCCGCGCCTGATCGTCACCCCGCACAACGCCTGGGGCAGCCGCGAAGCGCGCCAGCGGATCGTCGGCCAGTTGCGCGAAAATGCCCGGGGCTTTTTCAGCGGTACACCGCTGCGGGTCGTCAGTTGATAAACTGCCGCACTTTTTTTCAAGGAGCAGAGTATGGATCCGCGCAGTGAAGTACTGCTTCGACAGGCTGAATTGTTTCAAGGCAACGTGCTGCTGGCCGGTTTGCCTGCCGACGATTTGCTGGGCAAATTGCCCGACGCCCATGGCTGGTGCTGGCACGCCGGCGATCAGGCGGCCCTGGACGCGCGTTTTGCCGAGCGCAGCCATTTCGGGGTGAACGCGCCCACGCGTGAGTTTGCAACGGCGGTGCTGTTCCTGCCCAAGTCCAAGGACCTGACCGACTACATCCTCAACGCCCTCGCCTCGCGCCTGGCCGGTTGTGAACTGTACCTGGTGGGGGAAAAACGCAGCGGCATCGAAGGCGCCGCCAAGCAGCTCAACCCATTCGGTAAACCACGCAAGCTCGACAGCGCGCGGCACTGCCAGTTGTGGCAAGTGACCGTGGCCAATGCACCTCAAGCCAAGTCCCTGGAAAGCCTGGCACAGACGTATGAGTTGCCGCTGGCCGAAGGCCCGTTGACGGTCATCAGCCTGCCGGGCGTGTTCAGCCACGGTCGACTGGATCGCGGCAGTGCCCTGCTGCTCGAGCATCTCGACAAGCTGCCCAGCGGCCATCTGCTGGACTTCGGTTGTGGTGCCGGCGTACTGGGCGCGGCGGTCAAGCGCCGTTACCCGCACAACACCGTGACCCTGCTCGACGTCGACGCCTTTGCCGCCGCCAGCAGCCGCCTGACCCTGGCAGCCAATGGTCTTGAGGCCGAGGTCCTGACCGGCGATGGCATCGACGCTGCCCCCATGGGATTGAGTGCGATCCTGAGCAATCCACCGTTCCATGTAGGTGTCCACACGGACTACTTCGCCACGGAAAACTTGCTGCGAAAAGCGGTTAAACATCTGAAAACTGGCGGCGAACTACGACTGGTAGCCAACAGTTTCCTGAAGTACCAGCCGCTGATCGAAGAGCACCTGGGACAGTGCTCGATCAAGGCCGAAGGACAGGGTTTCCGCATCTACCGGGCCAAGCGCGGCTGAAACACCGGATGAAAAAGAAGGCTTGCCGAATGGATTTTGCCTAGGCAGAATCCGCTCCGTCCTAGGGGAGTAGTCTCCCACGAGCGCCATGCTCGTCCGGCATACGTCAACATACTTGGTCAACAGGCCATGGCGTATGCGACCCAAGCGTCCGCACAGACGGACCGCAGGGTTTGACAAGACCTATGACACGCACACCTTACCCGGGGCGGGAAGGCTGTACGTGTCATAGCCGTGTCGACCCGCCCCTTAGGAAAACCCTGATGTTGGATTCGCTACTCGTTCCTACCGCAATCGTTGCCTTGGCCGAAATCGGCGACAAGACGCAACTGCTCGCGCTTATTCTCGCCGCCCGCTTCCGCAAACCCTGGCCGATCATCGCCGGCATCGTCGCCGCGACCCTGGCCAACCACGCCGCCGCTGGCGCCGTGGGTGCCTGGTTCGGCAGCTTCTTCTCGGATGCGACCCTGCACTGGATTCTCGCCGCCAGCTTTGCCGCCACCGCGCTGTGGACCCTGGTGCCGGACAAGATGGATGACGACGAGACCAGCACCGCCCGCAAGTTCGGGCCGTTCCTGACCACGCTGATCGCGTTCTTCCTGGCGGAGATGGGGGACAAGACCCAGGTCGCCACGGTGATGCTCGCAGCGCAATACCCGGAACTGTGGCTGGTGATCATCGGCACCACCGTCGGCATGCTGATCGCCAACGTACCGGTGGTGCTGGCGGGCAACTTTGCCGCAGACAAACTGCCCCTGACCCTGATCCGACGCCTGGCGGCATCGGCATTCCTGATCCTGGCGATCGTCGCGGTGTACAAGGCGATGCAGAGCAGTGGCTGGGTTTAAGACGGATGGCGCGGCGCTACAAGCGCCGCACACTCCTCAGGACTTCTTGGCTTGCTGATACAGCGGCATGACTTTCGGAATCGCCGCCTGCAACGAGGAAATCCGGCTGGCCGAGGCCGGGTGCGTACTCATGAACTCCGGCGGCGCGCCCTCGTTCAGTTTGCTCATCTTGTTCCACAAGGTGATCGCGGCGTTCGGGTCGTAGCCGGCACGGGCCGCCAGCTCCAGGCCGATCAGGTCGGCTTCGTTTTCGTTGGCCCGGCTGTTGGGCAAGGTCATGCCGTAGTTGGCCACGGTATCGGCCAGGGCCAGGGTGTCCTGGCCCAGACCGAGCAAGGCACCCGCGCCCTGCTTGGCCATTTCGATGCCATAGGCCTTGGACATCGCTTCACGGCCATGCTCGCGCAGGGCGTGGGCGATTTCATGGCCCATGATCGCGGCGATTTCATCGTCGTTAAGTTTCAGCGTATCGATCAGCCCGGTGTAGAAAATGATCTTGCCGCCAGGACCGCAGTTGGCGTTGAGTTCATCACTCTTGATCAGATTGACTTCCCACTTCCACTGCGCCGAATCCGGACGGAATACCGGGGCCTGGGCGATCAGACGAGTGGCGATGGCCTGGACTCGCTTGGCATCACTGCTGGTCCTGTCCAGCACGCCCTTGCTGCCCGCCTCGCCCACGGTCTTCTGGTAAGACTGGGCGTACATCTGGTTGACCTCGTCGGTCGACAGCATGCTGAACATCCACTGCGAGCGCTCTACGCCCACGGCCCCGCCGCTGGTGGTGTTGACCGACTGACAACCACTGAGCAACAGACTGACGCCCAGCGCGCACACAACCCAATTCTTGTTCATGAATACACTCCCTGAAAACATGGCGCGTATCGTAGGCGGTGGCGGGAGTCGGCGCCAGATGTAACAGACGCGCAACCCATCATTTACCGAGTGAAACGTGGCGCAGCGACTCAACCTGGGGTCAGGCACTCCGGGGCATTGAGCTTGGGGTCATTGACCAGGTTCGCCAGGACCCGCTCACGCAGGGCCGCGGGCTCGCTGGCAAGCAGTGCCTGCAGGGCATGCAGCGGAGTCTGCGGGTCAAGCCAGGCCTCCTGGCCGGCTGCGTCGAGAATCAATGGTCGCCGTTGGTTGGCCGCCGGTTGGGTAATCACCGCCGTGCTCAACCACAGTTGTTCCTGCACTGGATAGGCTTCCCAGATGGCCGCAAAAAACAGCGACGATCCCTCACCCGGAGTCAGCCAATACGGGCGCTTGCGCGCGGTGCCGCGCCATTCGTAAAAACCGTTGGCCGGCAGCAGGCAGCGCCGCTGACGGAAGGCCTCACGAAACATCGGCTGTTCGGCGACAGTTTCCGCCCGGGCATGGGCCGGCGTCTTCGACAGGTCAGTCAGCCAGGGCGGCGTCAAACCCCAACGGGCACGTGCCAACGTGCGCTCACCGGCTTCGGCACGCAGGATCAGCACCGAAGCATTCGGCGAAATATTCCACTGCGCCTGCTGATCGGCCGGAAAACCGGGCAAGGCCGCGAACGCGGGGTTCCAGCGAAACAGGGCAAAACGTCCACACATGGGGCAACACGACTCTTGATCAAACGAACGTCAGCCTAACAGACCAGCACGCCCGGGAAGCTATCCGGTTCGTCGCCGGGCATCGGCAACGCCGCATTGTACGCGGCGATCAGCTCACGGGCGTATTGCGCCTGATCATTATCCACCGCCAGGCCCAGCAGGCCGAACACCGGCAACTCCCCTGCCGCCCCGAGCAGATCACGCCCCACCAGATGGGCCTCGACCCCTTCGCTGGCCAGCATCCCTTGCAGCAACTCACCTTCCATCAGGTTTTCCGGCTCGTAGATGCGCTGCATAGAGGCCACTCCTCACTCGTTTTCACTGTGAACTTCGAGCATCCATTCCTGACCATCGGTCTGCAGCGTGAACACTATCGGCCGACAACACACCGGGCAGTCCTCGACATACGTCTGGTCGCCCCCGGACAAATCCAGGACCGCTTCGGCGTCTTCACCACAATAAGGGCACTCATAGTGCTCGGTTTCCAGCATCGCGGTCTCCCAAGTGACTTGTGCGTATAATCGCCGGTCTATTTGCAGGGCTATTTTTGTTTGAGCAGATTTTTCAGACCGTACCCTGTGTGGATTTGATCCAATCCATTACTTACCCTAGCCGTTTCTAACAAGAGAGCATGATGGGCGAATTCGATGCCATCCGACCTTACGACGACAGCGAAGTCCCAGCGGTGCTGGCACGGCTGCTGAGCGACAAGGCGTTTCTAGATATCCTCACCCACTTTCGCTTTCCGCGGTTTGCCGGCGCCTTGGGCTGGATGCTCAAACCCCTTATAGCTCATCGGCTGCGCCGTGAGTTCGCGGGTGTCAGCTCGGTTGCCACTTTGCAGGACAAAGTCGAGTTCTATGTCGACCACACCATCGAGCGCGCCACCGACGGCGTGACCTATACCGGTGTCGAGCAATTCAAGTCCGGCAGTGCCTATCTGTTCCTGGCCAACCATCGCGACATCGTGATGGACCCGGCCTTCGTCAATTACGCGATCTATCACGCAGGCCTGCCCACGCCGCGCATCGCGATTGGCGACAACCTGCTGCAAAAGCCCTTCGTCAGCGACCTGATGCGCCTGAACAAGAGCTTCATCGTGCACCGCTCCATCAGCGGTCGACGGGAGAAGATGGCGGCCTATCAATTGCTGTCGGCGTATATCAACCACTCGATTCGCAACGATTGCCAATCGATCTGGATCGCCCAGGCCGAAGGCCGCGCCAAGGACGGTGACGACCGTACCGAATCGGCAATCCTCAAGATGTTCCACATGAGCCGCAAGGACGAGCCGTTTGCCGAGGTGATCCTGTCGCTGAACCTGACCCCGGTCTCGATCAGCTACGAGTACGACCCGTGCGACCAGGCCAAGGCTCGCGAGCTGTACATCCGCGCCACCACCGGCAGCTACACCAAGGAGCCCGGCGAAGATGACGTAAGCATCGCCAAGGGCATTACCGGCTACAAGGGCCGGGTCCACGTGAACTTTGCCGCGCCGATCAGCGAGCGATTCGAAGACACCAAGCAATTGGCAATCGAGATGGACCGGCAGATTCTCGGTGGCTACCGCCTGTTCCCGGTGCACTACCTGGCCTACGCCCAGTGGCAGGACGCCGACCCACAATTGAGCGTGCCGAGTGCCGCCGAGCTGTTCCCGGCCGACGAACTGGCCAAGGCCCGGCAAGAATGGCAAGACCGCCTCGCGGCGTGCCCCGAGGAGCACCGTCCGTTCCTGGTGCTGCAGTACGCCACCCCTGTGCGTAACCAGTATCGGGTCAAGGCCGGGCTCCCCCTGTAGGGCTCTGCCGGCAATAAAAAACGGCGCCTTGAGCGCCGTTTTTTTATCTGTGCATCAGACCCGGGTGCTGATCCACGACACCAGCAGCGCCAGGCCCAGGCAGGCAAAACCAAAAGCATAGAAGACCCGATTCAGGCGCAAGGTGGCGATGCTCGCCAGATGCATCTGGTTGTCGGCACTGGCACGCCCGGCCTGGGCTGCCAGGCTGGCCCGCGCCTGTTGCTCGCGGCGACGGGTCGAGTGAAGCAGCCAACCACCCGGGCAGGCGAACAGCAGTGCGAGGAGGTTGATCAGCTTGGCGGGATGAGCGGAAAACAGCGACCAGAGTTGCAGTGACATCGTGGACCTCAATCGAAACAGGGCATGCGCGGCGCGAATTCTACCCAAACCCGCACTGTCTGCCCGGGCTTTCCGACAAAAAACCAAACATCTGCCTGACTAATGTTCTGCGTCACGGCTTCGTCATCTAAATACGCCAGTCTGTCGCCCCTCGAAACCGACACGGAGCTTGTCATGCTGCACGCCGAAAACCAGGACCGCCTATACCTCATCACCCCAACCGACGAACAACAGGCCCTCGTCGGCAGCCTGGCCTTCAATGTCCAGGATCGTCACTGGCTGGTGTATTGCGCCTTGGGCGGGCACCAGCATGCCGACCTGCCGGAAACCGACCTGCTGACCGGGGTGAGCGTGCTGGATTTCTATTCGCAGGCAGCGTGAGCGGCTCCCACAGACATTAAAAAACCCGGACCATGACTGGCACCGGGTTTGGTAAACGCACTACAAAGCGTTACTCGGCCAGGATCTGCCCCACAGTCGGGTCCTTGAACAGGCGGGTCAACGCATCACTCAACACATCGCTGACCAGCTTGGTGTTGGTCTCCTGGTTCGGCGCCATGCCAAAGCGCTGGTCCAGCGAGGCACCGTAACGCCCGCTGTAACGGCGACCGGCGTTCTGCACATCAGAGCGGAAGGTCGCGCCAATGGTGGCCTCGGTCACGTACATGCCTTCCTTGGGCGACTGATACTTCAGTTCCGCCAGGGTCACCGTCAACTGCGGGGCATTCAGCGCATTGGCGGTCGGGGTGAAGCCCAGCAGCCGCACAGCTGCTTCGGCCTGGGCCTGTAGCTTGGGCAGGATCTGCGCGCTCTGCACTGTGATCGCGCTGGTTTCAGGGTACAAACCACCACGGGTGCCCAGGGTCGGCGACGGACGACCGTCCACCACCTTCACCACCACCGGCTGGCCACGCCCGACCGGTGCCAACTGAGTCGTCAGCTTCGGCTCCGGGGCGAGTTGTTGCGGGCTGTGGGCGCAGCCAACCAGGGTCAAACTGGTCACAGTGATCAAACCGAACAACAGGCGTTGCAACATGCGTTTCTCTCCAGAATCAGGCACAGACAGACGCGCAGTATAGCGGTCGGCACCGGCTGCAAACCAGCAACCCTGAACACCGGCTGAAGACTTGTGCAATGTCATCGCGCGCGACTGCTCGGTCACGGGAGTGTCATGCCACACTGCTAACTTCAACGCTGTCACTGAACGAGGGCATCGCCATGCATTTTCTCTGGTCGCTTTTCGCTCCACGCCGCACCTATCGTTACTTCGCCCGACTCGACAGCGCCGAACGCTGCCTGGCATTCAAGCACTGCCAGATGCCTCCGATGGGCGATGGCTGGGTCGAAATCAACGAGATTCGCCCCCACTGGTTGCACCAGCCACTGCCCGCCAGCGCCCGCCTGAGCCCGCGCATTCGTCGCCTCAGGTTGCACTCGGCACTGGCCGGCTGACCGAACGGCTAATAAAAGTCATTAAACACGACCATTTCCCTGCGTTTCTTCGCTACAATCTCCCCCCGATTATAAGGACGTCTCCTGATCGGGCCTCGCAGCACCGCTGATACCTGCGTATTGGCACCCCCGCACCGCCCACAGAGAGCCGCCCACACAGATCGAGTGAAGCTGGCGAGCTTGCTGTTTATCTTGCAAACCACCACTTTTCGCGAATCTGCAGAGCTGTCATGACGCTCGGCCACTGAGCTGTTTGCCCGTTTTTAACGCGGGTCCGGTGCCAGGCGCAGATAGCCCTTTTTGAGGTTCACGTCTTCAAAAGAGCGTGAAAAAACGGGTTTTCACAACTTCACAAGAGTGTGGCGAGCAAATGAATAGTTTTGCGTCTGAATATGCACCATTAGCGTCTACAACAGCCCAACGACACAGGACCGGATACGCCTCGAATACCGGAGCCTGAAGCCTGTCCGCTACGGATTTGGTTGCACAAACGGACGTATCGACCATAAGTCGAATTGCCTGCCGCGCGCTGAAATGAGTTCATGGGAACCCTGAGGCCAGTAGGTAACGTCTGTCGAAGTTGCGATAAATTGCGAAGATTCGGACATGGCGATCCTGGCCATGGGTGACCTGGGGCTCTACAGAGTATGCCCCGTAACTCCTGGCAGCTATGCCGACAATTTGGTGCTGCAGATTTTGGAGACGCGTTAAATGGCGCATAACGAAGCAGTCGACGTAGTACTGGTTGGGGCCGGCATCATGAGTGCCACCCTCGCTGTACTGCTCAAAGAGCTCGACCCCGCGATCAAGCTGGAAGTCGTCGAGCTGATGGATTCCGGGGCCGCGGAGAGTTCCAACCCGTGGAACAACGCCGGTACCGGTCACGCCGGCCTGTGTGAGCTGAACTACACACCACAGGCCGCTGACGGCAGCGTCGACATCAAGAAGGCCGTGCACATCAACACCCAGTTCGAGGTGTCGAAGCAGTTCTGGTCCTACCTGACCCGCAAAGGCACCTTCGGCTCGTCGAAATCCTTTATCAGCCCGGTCCCGCACCTGAGCTTCGTGCAGGGTGACGCTGGCGTGTCGTTCCTCAAGGAACGCTTCAACGTGCTGAAGAAGCACCATGCCTTCGCCGACATGGAATACACCGAAGACAAGGCCAAGATGGCCGAGTGGATGCCCTTGATGATGCCTGGGCGTGACGCTGGCGAGACCCTCGCCGCGACCCGCGTGATCAACGGCACCGACGTCAACTTCGGCAACCTGACCAATCAACTGCTCAAGCACCTGACCAGCGCCGGCGATGCCCAGGTCAAGTACTGCAAGCGCGTGACCGGTCTCAAGCGCAATGCCAACGGCTGGACCGTCAGCATCAAGGACGTCAACAGCGGCAACAGCCGTGAAGTCGACGCCAAGTTCGTGTTCCTCGGCGCCGGCGGCGCGGCCTTGCCGTTGCTGCAGGCCTCGGGCATCGAGGAAAGCAAAGGTTTCGGCGGTTTCCCGATCAGTGGCCAGTGGCTGCGTTGCGACAACCCGGAAGTGGTCAAGCATCACCAGGCCAAGGTCTACAGCCAGGCCGCGGTAGGTTCGCCGCCCATGTCGGTACCGCACCTGGACACCCGTGTGGTCGATGGCAAGACGTCCCTGTTGTTCGGGCCATACGCCGGTTTCACCACCAAGTTCCTCAAGCACGGATCCTTCATGGACCTGCCGCTGTCGGTACGTGCCGGTAACATCGGACCGATGCTGGCCGTGGCCAAGAACAACATGGACCTGACCAAGTACCTGGTCAGCGAAGTGATGCAATCCATGGAACAACGCCTGGAGTCGCTGCGTCGCTTCTACCCTGAAGCGAAAGCCGAAGACTGGCGCCTGGAAGTGGCCGGCCAACGGGTGCAGATCATCAAGAAAGACCCGAAAAAAGGCGGCGTGCTGCAGTTCGGCACCGAACTGGTCGCAGCCAAGGACGGATCGCTGGCCGCCCTGCTCGGCGCTTCGCCAGGTGCTTCGGTGACCGTTTCGATCATGCTCGAGCTGATCGAGAAATGCTTCCCGGGCAAAACCAAGGGCGAATGGGCTGGCAAACTCGCGGAAATTTTCCCGGCCCGTGAAAAAGTCCTGGAAACCGACGCTGCGCTGTATCGCAAGATCAACGCGCAGAACAACGTCGCCCTGGAGCTGGTGGAAGCCAGCAGCGAGACTCCAAGCTTCGCTTGATCCTCGCCCATGAAAAACGCCCCGCTCTCAATGAGAACGGGGCGTTTTTTTATGGCCTTGAAAAAGCTCAGCCGCGGGCTTTTTCGATCAGCTCGATGTACTCGGCGCTGTTGCGCTGGTCCTTGATCACTTCGGCGAAGGTCTGGCCATGCTCATCCTTGCCGTCCAGGTCGTAGCCGGCTTCGACAAAGAACGTCAGGAAACGCTCGAAATCGTCGATGCGCAGGCCGCGATAAGCCTTGATCAACTTGTGCTGGGACGGTGAAGTCGCGTCAACCGGTTCGAAATCGAGGAACAACTTGATCTGCTCATCGCCGATCTCGTCACCAATCACTTGTTTCTTATCTTTACGCATTGCCGACTCCAGCTCGCAGACATTTCACGGGGCAGGCAGTTTACCCCCGCCCTGCCCGATGCCTCAACGACCACGCTTCACTGCACCCGTGTGCAGGTCTGCCCAAATGTGACCATTGGCGTAGCTGAGAAACTGACAATAGACCGTGTCGTTGCGTAACAGGTCCAGCACCACCCGGTACTGGGCCATGGGGTAAAACAGGGTGAGGGTACGGGTATTGGCGTCGTAGATCGGCTTTTTCAGGCTTTTGCTTTCGCCGTCGAAATTCACCAGCACCTGGCTGATGGTGGCCCCCTTGCTCAGGGGCTTGCCCTTGAGGCGAATCAGCACCGGCGAAGTCACCGGGATCGGCTGCTGATTGGACTGGCGCTGGCTGCCAACCACCACCGAATACTCGGTGACCTGTAACAGTTGCTGCTGCTCGGGCGAGGTGTCGCGCAGGGTCAGGTCGTCGGGCGGCAGGAATTGCCCGTGCATGACTGCAGGCGCGGCCGCCAGTGGCAGGCTGAGGCTCAGCAACAGAACGGCGCAACTGCGGATCAAAAGGCTCATGACGGGCTCCAGAATCGGGCCCAGCACTGTAGCAGCTGACGCAGCCTGCGTCCGGTGGTGCAGCCTTCTCGACCCATTGAGCAACGAGTGCCTGATCGAGAAAGCTGCGGGGCGTTCCGGCTTACATACCTTTAACGGCAAAAATCCCGTTGGCGTTGCGCCAGTAGCCTTTGTAGTCCATGCCGTAGCCGAAGATGTAACGGTCAATGCAAGGCAGCCCGACGAAATCGGCCTTCAGGTCCGGACGCGCCTTGCGGTCGTGGTCCTTGTCGATCAGTACCGCGGTGTGCACTTTGCGGGCACCGGCGTGTTTGCAGAAGTCGATGATCGCGCCCAGGGTGTGCCCTTCGTCGAGGATGTCGTCGATGATCAGCACGTCACGGTCGATGAACGAAACTTCCGGCTTGGCTTTCCAGAACAGATCGCCGCCGCTGGTTTCGTTGCGATAGCGCGTGGCGTGCAGGTAGGACGCTTCCAGCGGGAAATGCAGATGGGTGAGCAACTTGCCAGAGAAGATCAGCCCGCCGTTCATCACGCAGAACACCACGGGATTGCTGTCAGCCAACTGTTCGTTGATGAGCGCACCGACACGGGCGATGGCCGCCTCGACTTCAGCTTCGGTGTACAGGCAGTCAGCCTCTCGCATGATTTGACGGATATGCTCGAGATCAGCGGACATGGTGCTCTCCAAGGGGTGGCGGATTCGGAAAAGCGAGCAAAGGTACGCATCCCGACCGGTCGAATCAAGCGTTTCTGGACTAACGTTCTGAATGTCTATAGGACAACAACCCCGGATAGATTAATCTAGGCCGGTTTTTTTGCCCGCCGCCGGAGCCTTTCCCTATGCCCATCCGTGAGATCCGCCATCCGCTGATCCGACACAAACTTGGCCTTATGCGCCGCGCCGACATTAGCACGAAGAATTTCCGTGAGCTCGCTCAGGAAGTCGGTGCCCTGTTGACCTACGAGGCAACCAAGGACCTGCCCCTGGAAACCTACGACATCGAAGGCTGGTGCGGTACCGTATCGGTCGAGAAAATCGCCGGTAAGAAAATTACCGTGGTCCCTATCCTGCGCGCCGGCATCGGCATGCTCGAAGGTGTCCTGAGCCTGATCCCGGGCGCCAAAGTCAGCGCCGTGGGCGTGGCCCGCAACGAGGAAACCCTCGAAGCCCACACCTACCTGGAAAAACTGGTTCCAGAAATCGACGAACGACTGGCCATGATCATCGACCCGATGCTCGCCACCGGCAGTTCCATGGTTGCCACTATCGACCTGCTGAAAAAAGCCGGCTGCAAGGACATCTGCGCCATGGTCCTGGTCGCAGCCCCCGAAGGGATCGCGGCTGTCGAGAAGGCTCACCCGGACGTGACCATCTACACCGCCTCGATTGACGAAAAACTCAATGAACACGGCTACATCATTCCGGGCCTCGGCGATGCTGGCGACAAGATCTTCGGCACCAAGCAGAAGGACGCGTGAGCATGCAGGATGAGTTCAACGACCCGCTCTGGCGCCAGGTCCTGTCGGGCGCCCAGATGCTGTTCGTGGCGTTCGGCGCGCTGGTGTTGATGCCGCTGATTACCGGCCTCGACCCCAACGTCGCGCTGTTCACGGCGGGCCTGGGGACTCTGCTGTTCCAGCTCGTTACCGGGCGCCAAGTGCCGGTGTTCCTGGCTTCGAGCTTTGCCTTCATCACCCCGATCATTCTTGCCAAGGGCCAGTTCGGCCTGGCGGCAACCATGGGCGGCGTGATGGCGGCAGGTTTTGTCTACACCTTCCTGGGTCTGGCCGTGAAGATCAAGGGCACCGGTTTCATCGACCGCCTACTGCCTCCGGTAGTGATTGGCCCGGTGATCATTTCGATCGGCCTGGCCATGGCGCCGATTGCCGCGAACATGGCCATGGGCAAGGCCGGTGACGGCAGCGAGCTGATTCATTACCAGACGGCGATGATGATCTCGATGCCGGCGCTGCTGACCACCTTGATCGTGGCCGTGTTCGGCAAAGGCATCTTCCGCCTGGTGCCGATCATTTCCGGGGTGCTGGTGGGCTTTGGCATGGCGTTCTACTTTGGTGTCGTCGACGCCGCGAAGATCGCTGCGGCGCCCTGGTTTGCCTTGCCACACTTCACGGCACCGGAGTTCAACTGGCAGGCGATCCTGTTCATTGTCCCGGTGGCGCTGGCCCCGGCCATCGAACACATCGGCGGGGTCATCGCCGTCGGCAGCGTGACCGGTCGCGACTACCTGAAAAAACCGGGCCTGCATCGCACCCTGTTTGGCGACGGTATCGCTACCACGGCAGCCGGCATGCTCGGCGGCCCACCCAACACCACCTACGCCGAAGTCACCGGCGCGGTGATGCTGACCAAGAACTACAACCCGAAAATCATGACCTGGGCGGCGATCTTCGCCATCAGCCTGGCGTTTGTCGGCAAGTTCGGTGCGCTGCTGCAAAGCATTCCAGTACCGGTGATGGGCGGGATCCTGTGCCTGTTGTTCGGCTCGATTGCCGCGGTGGGCATGAACACCATGATCCGCCACCAGATCGACCTGGGCGAAGCGCGCAACCTGGTGATTGTCTCGGTCACCCTGGTGTTTGGGATCGGCGGTGTGCTGATCGGCACCGGCACCGGCCCCGACGACTTCGGCCTCAAGGGCATCGCCTTGTGCGCGATTGTCGCGATCGGGTTGAACCTGCTGTTGCCGGGCAATGACGGCTGGAAGAAAAAGCAGCCGGATGAGCCGCTGCTCTAAAGTCTTTACTGCCGCAAAGAACGTTATCGCGGGCAAGCCTTGCTCCTACAGGAACATGGCTTGCCCGCGATGCTTTCGGCCTTCTACAAAACCACTGGCGCCCTTTCACACAGGGTGTTCAACGCCTGCGCCCACTGCGGCTCATCGTTGAGGCACGGCACCAGTACCAACTCCTCGCCCCCCGCCTCGCGGAACTGCTCCAGGCCACGGTCACCGATCTCTTCCAGGGTTTCGATGCAGTCGGCGACAAACGCCGGGCACATCACCAGAATCTTCTTCACCCCACTTTTCGCCAGCTCGTCGAGACGCGCTTCGGTGTAGGGTTCGATCCATTTGGCACGCCCCAGGCGCGACTGGAACGACACCGACCACGTGCCTTCCGGCAAGCCCAGGCGCTCGGCAAACGCAGCTGCCGTACGCAGGCACTGGCCGCGATAACAGGTGGCAAGCACCTCTGCCGGCGCTGCGGCGCAGCAATCGCCATTACCTTCAAAGCAATGACCCGGATTGAGCTTCTTCAGGTGCCGCTCCGGCAAGCCGTGAAAACTCAACAACAGATGGTCGTAGTCCTGCGCCAGGTACGGTTTGGCGCTGGCCACCAGGGCGTCGAGGTATTCCGGTTGGTCGTAGAACGGCTGGAGAATCGCGAACTGCACCTCGAGTTTTTTCTCGCGCACCACCCGCTTGGCTTCCTCGATCACCGTGGTCACGGTGCTGTCGGCAAACTGTGGATACAACGGCGCCAGGGTGATTTTCTTGATGCCTTGGGCGGCCAGGCGAGTCAGCACCGTCTCGATCGACGGCTCGCCGTAGCGCATCGCCAATTCGACCGGTCCCTGGGTCCACTGCGCCTTCATGGCCTGCTGCAAGCGCCGGCTGAGTACCACCAGCGGCGAGCCTTCGTCCCACCAGATCGAGGCGTAGGCATGGGCCGACTGTTCCGGGCGCTTGATCAGGATCAACGACACCAGCAGGCGCCGCACCGGCCACGGCAGGTCAATGACGTAAGGGTCCATCAGGAATTGATTGAGGTAGCTGCGCACGTCCGCCACCTGTGTGGAAGCGGGCGAACCCAGGTTGACCAGGAGCAACGCGTGATCGGTCATGCAACGTCCTATTTCAAAGGCGGCTGGACAGGTCGTCCAGAGCCGCACGCAAATCAGTGAAACGAAAGGTGAAGCCTGCCGCCAGTAACCGCATCGGGGTCACCCGCTGGCCGCCCAACAGCAACAGCGACAACTCACCGAGCCCGACCTTCAACACGAACGATGGCAGGGGCATGAAAGCCGGCCGGTGCAGGACACCGGCCAGCGTCTTGGCAAATTCGCGATTGCGTACCGGTTTTGGCGCGCAGGCATTATAAGGACCGCTGGCCATATTCTGATGCAGAAGAAAATCAATCAGCGCGATTTGATCGTCGATATGAATCCATGACATCCACTGCCGGCCATTGCCGATAGGCCCGCCCAGCCCCGCTTTGAAGGGCAGGCGCAGGCGCGACAAAAAGCCGCCCTCGGCCGACAGCACCAGCCCGGTCCGCACCAGCACCACGCGCAGGCCCAAGGCTTCGGCGCGTTGTGCGGTTTCTTCCCAGGCGATGCACAGCTGGCTGGCGAAGTCTTCGCTGACCGGTGGCGAATCCTCGGTCAGCTCACGCTCGCCGCCATCGCCGTACCATCCCACCGCCGACCCGGAAATCAGCAAGTGGGGTTTTTCCTCAAGGCTTTCCAGCCAGGCCAGCAGGGTTTCGGTCAGGCTGATCCGGCTGCTCCAGAGCAACGCCTTGCGCCTATGAGTCCAGAGTCGATCGGCAATCGGCGCACCCGCCAGATTGATCAAGACATCCACCGGCTCCTGTCCGATTTCTTCCAGACGCGCGATGCCTCGCACCTGGGCGCCACACAGGGTCGGCACTTTTTCGGGTTTGCGACTCCACACCGTCAGGCTGTGGCCCTGACTCAACCAGAGTCGGCAAAGCTGGCGTCCTATCAATCCAGTACCGCCGGTCAGCAATATGTGCATGACATGTTCCTCGCGTGGCGTTTTACCTCGATCACTAGTCTATTTTTATAAGCAGGGATGTTTCGGATCGGGCGGGCTCTGTGATTAACAATAGGCCAAGCTGTCAGAACGAGAACGCTGAAAGTTATACCAAAAAATATAATTGTACAGGTTTAACCCTAAGCGTAGCCTGTAGAGAAAGGTAAACGAGGCCCCTATGACTCTACCCATCGCAATTATCGGCACCGGCATCGCCGGACTTTCCGCCGCCCAGGCTCTGCAAGAGACCGGCTACGTCGTGCAACTGTTCGATAAAAGCCGTGGCAGCGGTGGGCGCATGTCGAGCAAACGCAGCGACGCTGGCGCACTCGACATGGGGGCGCAGTATTTCACCGCCCGCGACCGGCGCTTTGTCACTGAAGTGCAGCGCTGGCAAGCCAACGGCTGGGTCGCCGAGTGGACACCGCAGCTCTACAACTTTCAGGGCGGCCAGCTCAGCCCGTCGCCAGACGAGCAGACCCGCTGGGTCGGCACGCCGCGCATGAGCGCCATTACCCGCGCCCTGATTGGCGACCTGGAAGTGCACTTCGCCTGCCGCATCACCGAGGTCTATCGCGGTGAACAGCACTGGCATCTGCAGGATGCCGAAGGCTTCACCCACGGCCCCTTCAGCCATGTGGTCATCGCCACGCCCGCCCCGCAGGCCACAGCCCTGCTGGCTGCCGCACCGAAGCTGGCCGGAGTCGCCGCCGGGGTGAAAATGGACCCGACCTGGGCCGTCGCCCTGGCATTCGATACGCCGCTGGATACCGCGATGGAAGGCTGCTTCGTGCAGGACAGCCCGCTCGACTGGCTGGCCCGCAACCGCAGCAAACCGGGGCGCGACAACAGCCTGGACACTTGGGTGCTGCACGCCACCAGCAGTTGGAGCCGACAACACATCGACCTGTCCAAGGAAGCGGTGATCGAACAACTGCACGGCGCCTTTGCCGAACTGTTGCACAGCGCCATGCCCGCCCCGACCTTCAGCCTGGCCCACCGCTGGCTGTATGCGCGCCCTGCCAGCAGTCACGAATGGGGCGTACTGGCCGATGCCGACCTGGGCTTGTATGTGTGCGGCGACTGGTGCCTGTCAGGGCGGGTCGAAGGCGCCTGGCTGAGTGGCCAGGAAGCTGCCCGCCGCTTGCACGAGCATCTGCAGTAGTCGCTTCCCGTAGCTAGGCTTTGGCGGCTACGGGGGCGCTCGATAAAACCTATACAAAAAGTTTGACTTGTACACCTTTCGACCTATGATCAAAACATGTTGTACAGCGAACATCGCTTGTACAGGTTTTAATCCGAGGTCTGCCGATGTCGAGTGAATCACCGCGCAAGCCGAAAATCGCCATCAGCGCCTGCCTGATGGGCGATGAGGTGCGCTACAACGGTGGGCATAAAGAATCCCAGCTCTGCAGTCGTACCCTCAGCAATTATTTCGAGTTTGTCCCGGTGTGCCCCGAAGTCGCCATTGGCCTGGGAATTCCCCGCGAGCCGATTCGCCTGGTCGGCGATCCGCAGCACCCGAGCGCCATCGGCAGCGTCAACCGACAACTCGACGTAACCCAACCGCTAGCCGACTACGGGCAACGCATGGCCGCTGAATTGACCGATCTGTGCGGTTACATCTTCATGCATAAATCCCCGTCCTGCGGCCTGGAACGGGTCAAGGTCTATCACGCCAACGGCAACCCGCAGGACGGTGGTGGCCGGGGTATCTATGCCGCGGCGTTTTGTGCCCGCCACCCGGACCTGCCGGTGGAAGAAGACGGCCGACTCAACGATCCGGTGCTGCGCGAGAACTTCCTGACCCGAGTGTTTGCCTATGCCGCCTGGCAGGATTTGCTGCAGCAGGGTCTCAGCCGCCATGGCCTGACCGACTTCCACGCACGCTACAAGTACCTGCTGATGGCCCACAACCCGCTGCAGTACAAGGCCCTGGGCAAACTCCTGGGCAGCATGGGCCAGAGCGACCCCGCAGAACTTGGCCCGCGCTATTTCAGTCTGTTGATGAAGGCGCTCAAGCAATGCGCCACCCGCGGGACCCACAGCAATGTACTGCAACACCTGTGCGGCTATTTCAAACAGAACCTGAGCGTCGAGGACAAACAGGAAGTCCAGCACGTGATCGGCCAATACCGCCTCGGCGTCGTGCCGCTGGTGGTCCCGCTGACCCTGCTCAAGCATCACCTGCGTCATCATCCCGATCCGTACATCGCGCAACAGGTCTACCTGCAGCCGCACCCGGAAAACCTCAGCCTCAGAAATGCGATTTGAATGAACATGCCCAGCGCTACTCACACCCAAGAGCCCGACACCGACTACCAGCAGGCGCTGGACGAAGGCTGGCTGCCGATCCGCGAAGTCGCCCGCGTGACCGGCGTCAACGCGGTCACCCTGCGTGCCTGGGAGCGTCGCTATGGGCTGGTGGTGCCGCAACGCACCCCCAAGGGTCACCGGCTGTTCTCGGCCGAACATGTGCAACGCATTCACGACATCCTGACCTGGCTCAATCGCGGCGTCGCGGTGAGCCAGGTCAAGCAGTTGCTGGACACACCGCAAGCGTTCAGTTCGCCGGTGGAAAATGACTGGCAGATCCTGCGCCAAAACCTCGCCCAGGCCATCTTTCGCCTGGCCGAGCGCCAGGTCGATGACCTGTTCAACCAGGCCATGGCCCTGTACCCACCACGGACCTTGTGCGAGCAACTGCTGATGCCATTGCTGGCAGAGCTCGAACAACGCTGGCAAGGGCAATTCGGCGCACAGATGGAGCGCACGTTTTTCTACAGCTGGCTGCGCAGCAAGTTCGGTGCGCGGATCTACCACAACAACCGCCAGTTACGCGGCGCCCCACTGCTGCTGGTCAATCACTCCGACCTGCCGCTCGAACCTCACCTATGGCTCTGCGCCTGGCTGATCAGCAGCGTCGATTGTCCGGTGGAAGTGTTCGACTGGCCTTTGCCGGTGGGTGAACTGGCCCTGGCGGTCGAACACCTGCAAGCACGCGCGGTGCTGCTGTATTCGAGCAAAACCAGCAACCTGAAACAGCTAACGAAACTCCTGAACAATGTCAGTTGCCCAAAGCTCATCGTCGGACCAACGGTATGTATCCACCAGGCCGGTTTGTCCGAGATCGCCACTGAAATCGCTGATGTATTACTGGCCGACGATCCCCTGTCGGCTCACCAGGTATTGATTCAGCGAGGACTGATCTGATGTCCAGTGCGCAAGCGACCCTGCAATTGATCTGGCTGCGCAGCGACCTGCGCCTGCATGACAACACGGCTCTGAGCACCGCCGCCAATCGTGGCCCGAGCGTCGCGGTGTATCTGTTGAGCCCCGAGCAATGGCTGGCCCATGACGATGCCCCCTGCAAAGTGGATTTCTGGCTGCGCAACCTGCGCGAACTGAGCCAGGCGTTGAGCGCGCTGAATATCCCGCTGCTGATCCGCAGCGCCCCTGCTTGGGACGATGCACCCCGAGTGCTGGCACAGCTGTGCAGCGAACTGAACGTCGAAGCGGTTCATGCCAACGAAGAGTACGGCGTTCACGAAACCCGCCGGGATGCCGCCGTTCGCCTGGCCCTCGACACCCAAGGCATCACCCTGCATCGCTATCTGGATCAGTTGCTGTTCCAACCTGGCAGCGTCCTGACCAAGACCGGTGGCTACTTCCAGGTCTTCAGCCAGTTCCGTAAAGTCTGCTACGCCCGCCTGCACGGCGCTCTGCCACGATTGGTGACGGCACCCGGGATGCAAGCGCCGACGGGTATCGACTGCGACCCGGTCCCCGAGCAAGTGCAAGGCTTCAAGCCCTCGAGCGAGCAGCTTCGCGCACTCTGGCCGGCCGGTGAGGATGAGGCGCAGCGACGCCTGGAGCACTTCACCGATGCCCAGATCAACTACTACAAGGACGAACGCGACTTACCGGCCAAACCCGGTACCAGTCAGCTTTCAGCCTATTTGGCAGCCGGGGTGATTTCGCCTCGCCAGTGCCTGCATGCGGCGTTGCAAGCCAATCAGGGCGAGTTCGAAAGCGGCAGCGTCGGCGCTGTTACCTGGATCAACGAACTGCTGTGGCGCGAGTTCTACAAACACATTCTGGTCGGCTACCCCCGTGTTTCCCGGCACCGCGCCTTTCGCCCGGAAACCGAAGCCCTGGCCTGGCGGGATGCGCCCGACGAACTGGCCGCCTGGAAGGAGGCGCGCACCGGCCTGCCGATCATCGACGCCGCCATGCGCCAGTTGCTGGAAACCGGCTGGATGCACAACCGCCTGCGGATGGTGGTGGCCATGTTCCTGACCAAGAACCTGTTGATCGATTGGCGCGAAGGCGAGCGGTTTTTCATGCGTCACCTGATCGACGGTGACCTGGCGGCCAATAACGGCGGCTGGCAATGGAGTTCGTCCACCGGGACCGACTCTGCGCCCTACTTCCGGATTTTCAATCCGATCAGTCAGTCGGAGAAATTCGACGCCGAAGGCCTGTTCATCAAGCACTGGCTGCCGGAACTGGCGGGGCTGAACAAAAAAGATATCCACAACCCGGCCGCCATGGGCGGGTTGTTTGGCGTGGCGGATTATCCGCTGCCTACCGTCAACCTCGGCCAATCGCGCGAGCGCGCACTGGCAGCCTTCAAACGTCTGCCCACGCGTCTTGAGGTGAACAGTTCAGAGGGATGACGGATGGCGATACTTTGCCTAGAGTTTCCCCAGACCAACGATTCGGGATGACGGCTTGAACAGGAGCAAAGGATGATTCGGATACCCACACGACGTTATTGGTTAACCGATGCCAGCAATGGCCTGGGTGCCGCCCTGGCCGAGCATCTGCTCAAATCCGGTGCGCACCTGGCGTTGAGCGCTCGCGCCGTGGCTCCCCTCAAAGCCTTCGCCCGCCGCTACCCTGGGCAAGTACTGGTAGCCCCTGGTGACCTGACCAACAGCCAGACCGTGCGCGAGATCGGTGAGCAGATCCAGCAGGACTGGGGCGCGCTGGACACCGTCATCCTCAATGCCGGGACCTGCACGTACGTCGACGCCGCGCAGTTGGACACCAACCTGATCGAACACCTGGTGCGCTGCAACCTGCTTGCCAGCAACTATTGCATCGACGTCGCCTTGCCGCTGCTGCGCACGGGCATCGCGCCGTACCTGGTGGGCATAACCAGTTCTGCGACTTACCTGTCACTGCCGCGAAGCGAAGCCCAGGGAACGTCGAAAGCCGGCCTGCGTCACCTGTTCGAATCGCAGCGCATCACGCTGGCCGAGGACGGCATCGAAGTCACCGTGGTCACCCCAGATTTTATCGCCAGCCCCCTTGGCGGACACGATGTCTTGCCACTGCCGTTGAGCTGGACCGCCGACAAGGCTGCCCGCTACATCATCGACAACCTCAAGTTGCGCCCGCTGGAACTGCCCCTGCCGGCGCTGTCCATGACCGCGCTGTGGCCGCTGTCGAAACGCCCCGGTGAAGGCCAACTGGCGATTGGCAAACCCATGGCCTGGAGTGCGCCACCGATCAAGGACCTACCGTAACCCCCCACGGACGGTCCCGCCTGGGCGCCCGACAAGCGAGCGTCCGTCAGTGCTTTCACACAGGCGCAGCGCACTGCCTTACACTGGCGCCCATGAATACCATCCCCCTCACCGAAATCGTCGAGCCGGCGGTCACTTGCTCGACGTGCGCGGCCTGTTGCTGCCAGCTCGAAGTGATGCTGATCACCGACACCGGCGTGCCCGAGCGCTTTATCGATACCGACGACTGGGGTGGAGAAGTCATGCTGCGCCTGGACGACGGTTGGTGCGCAGCGCTGGATCGGGACACGATGATGTGCACCATCTACGAAAAACGCCCGCTGATTTGCCGGGAGTTCGAAATGGGCGCGCCGGAATGCATCGAGGAACGCCAGGGGATAACTACCGCCTACAGGTGATGGCGTTCCTTCGCCAGCAAGGTCCTATAGAGCCATGGTGTAGTGCAAGGCGTAACTTTCGACGCCGTCGTTGGGACTGCTGATCCCGGCGTTGGAGTAATGGGTGGCGCGGATCCCCACCTCATGTCCACCGGCAAAACGCAGGCCGGCGCCAAAGCGGTCTTCGAACTGGAAGGCCGAGCCGAGCTTGTTGTTCTCAACTTCCGTGTGGGCAAAAACAGCCACCCCGATGCCGACTTCAAGATAGGGCCTGAGCGATTCCCCGGCGAACTCATACACCAGCACCGGCGAGAACGACAGGCTGTGGTTGCTTGTCCTCTTGTCACCATCCCAAAAGGTGTAGGCCCCGTCCCAGTAGCCGGTCAGACGCCCAACTTCGCTCTGCCACCAACTCTTGTTCCATTCAGACTGCAGCCCCAGGCGATACGTCATGGTCGAATCACTGGTTTGCCCGACTGCAAACTCGATACCCGCCGCTTGTGCGCTGTAGCCATGCCCCAACAATACGGCCGCAAGCGCAGCCAGACAGAACACTCGCTTCATAGGAAACATCCTTTTTATGCGAACGATTGTTTTAGGTTTTTTTTGCTCAACAGTCGCTGTAATAGAATCTCGCCCCCAAGCAGAAGTTCAGCTGAATTTCAGCGTGTCTACTGGTTGAAGCTTTGCACAACGCCACCGTTATGCCAGAGCAGCGGCAGGATATTTCTCAGGTGCTCGGGACTGGCGCTGGTCCAGAATTGCGCAGGTCGGGCGGGACCGTCCGCCAGCAGTTCACGCTCAGCGAGCAAGCGCTGGGTTTGCCGGGCAACGGCAGCGCCGGTGTCGATCAGACTGATGTCGGCGGGGAGCATTTGCGCGAGGATTGGCTTGAGGAAGGGGTAATGGGTGCAGCCGAGGATAATCGTGTCGCAGCCCTCGTCCAGCAGGGGCTGCAGGTAGCTGCCCAGCAACTGGCGCAACGCCGGGCTCTGCAAGTCACCGGCTTCGATCAACTCCACCAGGCCCGGACACGGCTGGGTGACTACCCGTACATCGGTGGCGAAGCGGTCGAGCAAGGCGGCGAACTTGGCACTCTGCAAGGTTCCGGTGGTGGCCAGCACGCCGACTACCCCGCTGCGGGTCGCCGCCGCTGCCGGCTTGACCGCTGGCTCCATGCCGACAATGGGCCACGACGGGTAGTCGCGACGCAAATCCGCCACGCCGGCCACGGTTGCCGTGTTGCACGCCACGACCATGGCCTTGGCGCCTTGGGCCTGGAGAAAGTCGGCCATCACTGCGCAGCGTTGGCGGATGAACGCCGGGGACTTCTCGCCGTAGGGAATGTTGCCGCAATCGGCCACGTACAGCAGCGACTCATTGGGCAGCAGCCGGTGAATCTCCGCCAGCACCGACAGCCCGCCAACGCCGGAATCGAACACGCCGATAGGCGCCTCACGCATGTTTGGCACCACAGACGCTGCAGCTCGGATCACGCTTGACCCGCAGCTCACGGAACCGCGTGCCGAGGGCATCGATCAACAACAAGCGGCCCACCAGCGGCTCACCAAAGCCCACCAGCAGTTTCAACGCTTCCAGGGCTTGCAGGCTGCCGACCAGCCCCACCAGCGGGCCGACCACGCCGGCTTCGCTGCAGGTCAGTTCGGCCTCGCTGCCGTGCCCATACAGGCAGTGGTAACAGGGACTTTCGGCGCGACGCGGGTCGAACACCGACAACTGACCTTCCAGACGAATTGCCGCGCCGCTGACCAGAGGCTTGCCCGCCGCCACGCAGGCCGCATTCACGGCTTCGCGCGTGGCAAAGTTGTCGGAACAATCGAGCACCAGGTCGACCGCCGCTACTGCCGCCGCCAACGAGTCGGCGTCCAGCGCGGTGCGATGGGCAACCAGTTGGATCTCGGGGTTGATCGCGCTCAAGCGATGGAGCGCCGAATCAACCTTGCTCATGCCGACGCTGTCGGTGTCGTGGATGATCTGGCGCTGCAGGTTGGTCAGGTCGACTGTGTCGAAATCCGCCAGGTGCAATTCACCCACGCCCGCAGCCGCCAGATACAGCGCCACCGGTGCACCCAAGCCACCAAGGCCGATGATCAACGCGCGGCTTTGCTTGAGTCGCAACTGGCCGTCGATGTCGACGTGCTGCAACAGAATCTGCCGGCTATAGCGCAACAGCTCTTGATCATTCAGCACGGCAGGCGCCCCAGGCTGATCCGTTGGTGACCGCCGAGGTCCACGCGGCTGTGAACCTCTACGAAATCCTGGGCCAGCAGTAAATCACGCACGGCTGCCGCCTGATCGTATCCATGTTCGAGCATCAACCAGCCACCGGCTTCGAGGTGTTGCGGCGCCTGGGCGATAATCACCCGCAAATCATCCAGGCCATCGGTCCCGGCCACCAGCGCGCTGGCCGGTTCGAAGCGCACGTCACCGGCAATCAGGTGCGGGTCGGCGGCAGCAATGTACGGCGGGTTGCTGATGATCAGGCTGTAGCGATGGTCCTTGAGGGCATCGAACCAGTGACTGCTGAGCACTGTGACGTTATGCAGATGCAGGCGCTGGCGATTGCGCTCGGCCAGGGCCACCGCCTCCAGCACGCGGTCCACCGCCGTCACCTGCCAGGCCGGACGCTCGCTAGCCAGGGCCAGGGCGATCGCCCCGCTGCCGGTACCCAGGTCGAGCACCTTGGCCGGTGTCGCCGGCAACAGTTCAAGAGCGGTTTCCACCAGTAGCTCGGTGTCCGGACGAGGGATCAGCGTGTGCGGTGCGACCTCCAGGTCCAGCTTCCAGAAGCCCTGTTGCCCGAGGATATAAGCCACCGGCTCACCGCCGCGACGACGCTGCAGGTAGTGGGCAAAGGTCAGCGCGGCATCACTGGGCACGATGCGCTCGGGCCAGGTGTGCAGGAAGCTGCGGGATTTGCCCAAGGCAGCGGCCAGCAGCAGTTCGGCATCCAGGCGCGCGGTAGGCGAGTCAGGCAGGTCGGCTGCGCGCAACAAACTGGCAATGATGGTCATTTATTCACCTATCGCCGCCAGTTGGTCCGCCTGGTACTCGGCCAGCAGTGGCTCGATCACGGCATCAACGCCACCGGCGAGGATTTCATCGAGGGAGTACAGGGTCAGGTTGACCCGGTGGTCCGTGACCCGACCCTGGGCGAAGTTGTAGGTACGGATCCGCTCGGAGCGATCACCCGACCCCACCAGCAGTTTGCGCTCGCTGGCAATGGCATTGGCCGCCGCGCTGGTCTGCTGGTCGTTCAACTTGGCCGACAACCAGGACATCGCCCGCGCCCGGTTCTTGTGCTGCGAACGCTCTTCCTGGCATTCGACCACGATGCCGGATGGCAAGTGGGTGATACGAATCGCCGAGTCGGTCTTGTTCACGTGCTGACCGCCCGCACCGGAGGAGCGGTAGGTGTCGACCCGCAAATCCGCCGGGTTGATCTCGATCGCTTCCTGCTCGTCCGGCTCCGGCAACACCGCCACGGTGCAGGCCGAGGTGTGGATCCGGCCCTGGGATTCGGTGGCCGGGACCCGTTGCACGCGATGCACACCGGATTCGAACTTCAGCTTGCCATAGACATTGTCGCCTTCGACCCGGGCGATGACTTCTTTATAGCCACCGTGCTCACCGATGTTCTCCGACAGGATCTCGACCCGCCAGCCACGGCGTTCGGCATAACGCGAATACATGCGGAACAGGTCGCCGGAAAAAATCGCCGCCTCGTCGCCACCGGTGCCGGCACGAATCTCGAGGAACACGTTGCGCCCGTCATTCGGGTCCTTGGGCAGCAGCATGCGTTGCAGGCTGGCTTCCAGTTCGAGCAGTTGCTCCTTGGCTTCGCGGACTTCTTCCACGGCCATTTCGCGCATGTCCGGGTCGCTGTCCTTGAGCAGGGCCTGGGCCCCTTCGAGGTCGCCCTGAACCTTGAGCAACTGTTTATAGGTGGCGACAATCGGCTCGACTTCCGCGTATTCCTTGGAATAGGTGCGGAACTTGTTCTGATCGGAAATGACTTCGCCATCGCCAAGCAAGGCGGTCAGTTCCTCGAAACGGTCCTGGAGGATGTCCAGCTTATTGAGCAGTGACGCTTTCATTGCGGTTTTTTATCCGAAGAGCTATCCGACGCGCCCTCACCGAGGGCAAAGAGTTCCTGGGCCATGGCCAGCGCATCGAGGCGGCCTTCGGCAGTCAGCTTTTTCAACTGCACGCTGGGCGCGTGCAGCAGTTTGTTGGTCAGGCCACGAGCCAGTTGCACCAGCACATCCTCGGCGCTGCTGCCATTGGCGAGCAGGCGCTGGGCCTTTTGCAATTCTTCATCACGCAGGCGTTCGCTCTGTTGACGATAGGCCTTGAGCACATCGACCGCAGCCAGTTCGCGCAGGCGCACCATGAAGTCGTCGGCGCCGATTGCCACCATCTCTTCCGCTGCCTGGGCTGCACCCTGGCGACTCTTGAGGTTTTCGGCGACCACTTCGTGCAGATCGTCGACGCTGTACAGGTAGACGTCGTCCAACTCACCCACTTCCGGCTCGATATCTCGCGGTACGGCAATATCGACCATGAATATCGGCTTGTGCTTGCGCAGTTTCAAGGCGCTTTCCACGGCGCCCTTGCCCAGGATCGGCAATTGGCTGGCGGTGGAGCTGATCACGATATCGCTGCGCACCAGTTCCGCCGGGATGTCCGAGAGCAACACTGCGTGGGCGCCGAACTGTTCAGCCAACAGGCTCGCGCGCTCCAGGGTTCGGTTGGCGACCACGATGCGCTTGACCCCCAGTTCGTGCAAATGGCGGGCGACCAGGGTGATGGTCTCGCCGGCGCCGATCAGCAACGCCTGGCTGCGTTGCAGATCACTGAAAATCTGTTTGGCCAGGCTGACGGCGGCAAACGCCACCGACACCGGGTTCTCGCCGATGGCCGTGTCGGTGCGCACCTGCTTGGCGGCATTGAACGTCGCCTGGAACAACCGCCCGAGCAATGGGCCGATGGTGCCGGCCTCACGCGCCACGGCGTAGGCCGATTTCATCTGGCCGAGGATCTGCGGCTCACCCAAGACCAGCGAGTCGAGCCCGGAGGCGACCCGCATCATGTGACGAACTGCCGCATCATCTTCGTGCACATAAGCACTCGCGCGCAGCTCTTCGAGGCTCAAATGGTGATAATCGGCCAGCCAACGCAGCACGGTATCGGCACTCAGTTGATCCTGTTCTATATAGAGTTCGCTGCGATTGCAGGTGGAGAGGATCGCAGCTTCGCGGCTGTCGGTGAGTCGGCAGAGCTGCTGCAAGGCCTCAACCAGCTGCTCCGGAGTAAAGGCCACGCGCTCGCGGACGTCTACGGAAGCAGTCTTGTGGTTAATACCGAGTGCAAGGAAGGCCATTCAAGATCGCTGATGATGTCGAGAAGCCGACAATTGTCCTACTTCGCCAGACCGAGAACAACCACCGTTAACTATTGTCCTACTACCTTGTGCCTTTATAGGTGCATGTAGGAGCGGGTGCCCGCTTGCGGGTTGCTCGCGAAAAACTCAAGGCATCGCGCTATTTCAGGGTGCCCGCGTCAGCGTTGACAACCATCGCGAGCAAGCCGCAAGCGGGCGCCCGCTCCTACATAAAGAGATAAAGAGCGCCCCGGTTATGTTTGGCCGAAGGCTTGTGTCATGATGATCCGACCGCAGGTTAGTCGTCCTCTTCCTATATGAATAGATCTTCCGCGTTGCTCCTCGCTTTTGTCTTCCTCAGCGGCTGCCAGGCCTTGGCGCCCGTTTCGACGGACGGTACGCCGCCGGTCGCAGGCAGCACAGCAGCCCCTGAAAAGCCCAAGGTTTACAGCTCCTTCAGCGAAGAGACGATCTTCAGCCTGCTGAGTGCCGAACTGGCTGGCCAGCGCAATCGTTACGACATTGCCCTGGACAACTACGTGACCCAGGCCATCAACACCCAGGACCCGGGCATTTCCGAGCGGGCGTTTCGCATTGCCGAATACCTGGGAGCTGACCAGGCGGCACTCGATAGCGCACTGATCTGGGCCAGAAATGCCCCGGAGGACCTCGAGGCACAACGCGCCGCCGCCATCCAGCTGGCGCGCAGCGGCCGTTATGACGACTCCATGGTCTACATGGAGAAAGTCCTGCAGGGCAAGGGTGATACCCATTTCGACTTTCTCGCCCTGTCGGCCGCCGACACCGACCAGGACACCCGCGACGGCCTGATGAACAGTTTCGACCGTTTATTGCAGCGCCACCCGAACAACGGCCAACTGATTTTCGGCAAAGCCCTGCTGCTGCAACAGAATGGCGACTCCCAGGGGGCACTGAGCCTGCTGGAGAAAAACCCGCCGGAAGCTGGCGAAGTGGCGCCGATCCTGCTGCGTGCGCGCTTGCTGCAGAGCCTCAACCGGGGCGATGAAGCACTGCCGCTGATGGAAAAAAGCATCCGCCAGTACCCGGACGACAAGCGCCTGCGCCTGACCTATGCCCGCCTGCTGGTGGAACAGGACCGCATGGATGACGCCAAGACCGAGTTTTCCAGCCTGGTCCAGCAGTACCCGGATGACGATGAGCTGCGCTACTCCCTAGCCCTGGTATGCCTGGAAGCCAAGGCCTGGGACGAGGCCAAGGGTTACCTGGAAGACCTGATTGCCCGGGACAGCCACGTCGACTCCGCGCACCTGAACCTGGGGCGCATTGCCGAAGAGCGCGGCGACCCCCAAGGTGCCTTGATCGAGTATGCCCAGGTCACGCCAGGCAGCGAGTACCTGCCAGCCCAATTGCGCCAGGCCGACATCCTCATGGAAAACGGCCGTAGCGTCGAAGCCCAGAGCCGCCTGGCCAAGGAACGTGACGAGCAGCCGGACTACGCGATCCAGCTGTACCTGATCGAAGTCGAGACCCTGGCTGCAAACAAGCACGAAGACCGCGCCTGGAGCGTGCTCGATAAAGCCTTGAAGCAGTACCCGGACGATCTCAACCTGCTCTACACCCGCGCCATGCAGGCGGAAAAACGCAACGACCTGGCGCAGATGGAGCGTGACCTGCGGCAAATCATCAAGCGCGACCCGGATAACGCCATGGCATTGAACGCCCTGGGTTATACCCTGTCGGACCGTACGACCCGCTACGCTGAAGCCAAGACGTTGATCGAACAGGCGCACCAGTTGAGCCCGGAAGATCCCGCCGTCCTCGACAGCCTCGGCTGGGTCAATTTCCGCCTGGGCAACCTCGACGAAGCCGAGCGGTATCTGCGCCAGGCCCTGGAGCGCTTTCCCGACCAGGAAGTCGCCGCGCATCTGGGTGAAGTCCTGTGGGCCAAGGGCAAACAGCGAGAAGCCAAACAAATCTGGGCCAAATTCCTCAAGGAACAGCCTGACAGCCCTATCCTGCGCAGCACCATCAAGCGCCTGACCGGATCCGAGACTCTTTAAAATCATGTTTTTGCGCCACATCATCGCTTTCAGCTTCATCGCCCTGCTCGCCGGCTGCGCCGGTTTTGGCGCCCGTGAATCGGTCGAGGGCCACGGTGATCCCGCGTCATGGCGCGAGCACAAACTGCAATTGACGGCCCTCGATGGCTGGCAGATCGACGGCAAGATCGGCATTCGCGCCCCGAAAGACTCAGGCAGCGGCACCCTGTTCTGGCTGCAGCGCCAGGACTACTACGACATCCGCCTGTCCGGCCCGCTGGGTCGTGGGGCCGCACGCCTGACCGGCCGCCCCGGCGATGTCAGCCTGGAAGTGGCCAATCAGGGTCGCTACAGCGCCGCGAGCCCGGAAACCCTGCTCGAAGAACAGATGGGCTGGAAACTGCCGGTCTCCAACCTGGCCTGGTGGGTCCGCGGACTGCCGGCACCGAGCAGCAAGAGCCGCCTGACCCTGGATGCCGACAGTCGCCTGGCCAGTCTTGAGCAGGACGGCTGGCAGGTGCAATACAGTGCCTATACCCAGCAAAACGGCTACTGGCTGCCCGAGCGCATCAAGCTGCACGGCACCAACCTTGATGTCACGCTGGTGATCAAGGCCTGGCAACCGCGCAAGCTGGGGCAATGACATGCCGGCCACTCGCCTGACATTACCTTCGCCAGCAAAACTCAACTTGATGCTGCACATTCTTGGGCGCCGCGAAGACGGCTACCACGAACTGCAGACGCTGTTTCAGTTTCTCGACTACGGCGATGAAATCACCTTTGCCGTACGCGAAGACGGCATCATCCAGTTGCACACCGAGTTCGAAGGCGTACCCCACGACAGCAACCTGATCGTCAAGGCCGCGAAAAAACTCCAGGCGCAATCCGGATCGGCACTGGGCATTGATATCTGGATCGACAAAGTCCTGCCCATGGGCGGCGGAATCGGTGGAGGCAGTTCAAATGCGGCCACCACCCTGCTGGGTCTCAACCACCTCTGGCAGCTGGGCTGGGATGAAGATCGCCTGGCCGCGCTCGGCCTGACACTGGGCGCGGACGTTCCGGTTTTTGTGCGCGGACATGCCGCGTTTGCCGAGGGTGTGGGGGAGAAACTGACCCCCGTGGAACCCGAAGAACCCTGGTATCTCGTACTGGTACCGCAAGTATCTGTAAGTACAGCAGAAATTTTTTCCGATCGGTTGTTGACACGTAACTCGTCTGCCATTAAAGTGCGCCCCGTTCCCAAGGGAAACAGTCGAAATGACTGCTTGCCGGTGGTAGCAAGGCGTTATCCAGAGGTACGTAACGCTTTGAATTTGTTAGGTAAATTTACCGAAGCAAAACTCACCGGAACTGGAAGTTGTGTGTTTGGGGGCTTCCCAAGCAAAGCTGAAGCTGATAAAGTCTCGGCCCTTCTTACAGAGACCCTTACAGGGTTTGTAGCAAAGGGAAGCAACATTTCGATGTTGCATCGCAAGCTGCAAAGTCTGCTCTAAAGGAATCGATTACTGGGTAATCGTTGCAACAGATACAGGGGCGTCGCCAAGCGGTAAGGCAGCAGGTTTTGATCCTGCCATGCGTTGGTTCGAATCCAGCCGCCCCTGCCATTTTCCTATACTCATCCAGGTTACCCTCAGCCTTCAGGTACTGCGCGTGTCCAAGATGATGGTCTTTACGGGGAACGCCAACCCCGATCTGGCTCGACGTGTCGTACGTCAGCTGCATATCCCTCTCGGTGACATCTCTGTCGGTAAATTTTCCGACGGCGAAATTACAGCCGAGATCAATGAAAATGTCCGCGGTAAAGACGTCTTCATTATTCAGCCGACTTGCGCTCCGACCAACGATAATCTGATGGAACTGGTAGTGATGGCCGACGCCTTCCGCCGCTCCTCAGCCACTCGAATCACTGCGGTGATCCCCTACTTTGGTTATGCCCGTCAGGATCGCCGTCCGCGTTCCGCACGTGTAGCTATCAGCGCGAAAGTTGTTGCTGACATGCTTACCGTAGTCGGCATCGATCGTGTTCTCACGGTTGATTTGCATGCTGACCAGATCCAGGGCTTCTTCGATATTCCGGTAGATAACATCTACGGCTCCCCTGTATTGGTGGATGACATCGAAGACCAACGCTTCGAAAACCTGATGATCGTGTCCCCGGACATTGGCGGCGTCGTGCGTGCACGTGCCGTTGCCAAATCCCTGGGCGTGGATCTCGGGATTATCGACAAGCGCCGTGAGAAAGCTAATCACTCTGAAGTGATGCATATCATCGGTGATGTCGAAGGGCGTACCTGCATCCTGGTTGACGACATGGTCGATACCGCCGGCACCCTGTGCCACGCGGCTAAAGCCTTGAAAGAGCATGGCGCTGCCAAAGTCTTTGCCTACTGCACACACCCTGTGCTGTCGGGTCGGGCTATCGAGAACATTGAAAATTCCGTGCTGGACGAGCTGGTGGTGACCAACACCATCCCGCTGTCCGCTGCAGCACAAGCCTGTGCACGTATCCGTCAACTGGATATCGCACCGGTTGTTGCCGAAGCGGTTCGCCGCATCAGCAATGAAGAATCGATCAGCGCGATGTTCCGTTAAGGGCCCTGCCCTTCGGACTTCTCGATGACGAAAAGCGCCCCGCCCCGGCATACCTGTCGGGGCGGGGCTTTTTTGCCCATATCGCCTTTAGCGCTGGTCGCAAACGCTGGGGCGAATGTGGTTATTTTGGAGATACAACATGAACGATTTTACTCTGAATGCTGAAGCGCGTTCCGACCTGGGGAAAGGTGCGAGCCGCCGCCTGCGTCGTCTCGCAAGCCTGGTTCCAGCTGTAGTTTACGGTGGCGAAAAAGCCCCTGAATCCATCAGCATGCTGGCCAAAGAAGTTGCCAAACTGCTCGAAAACGAAGCGGCCTACAGCCACATCATCGAGCTGAACGTTGGCGGTACCAAGCAAAACGTAATCATCAAAGCTCTGCAACGTCACCCGGCCAAAGGCCACGTGATGCACGCTGACTTCGTACGCGTTGTTGCTGGTCAGAAACTGACCGCTATCGTTCCTGTGCACTTCATCAACGAAGCTGCTCCAGTGAAGAAAGGCGGCGAGATCTCGCACGTTGTTGCAGAAATCGAAGTTTCCTGCCTGCCAAAAGACCTGCCTGAATTCATCGAAGTTGACCTGGCTAACGCCGAAGTCGGCTCGATCATTCACCTGTCCGACATCAGCGCTCCTAAAGGCGTTGAATTTGTTGCTCTGGCTCACGGTAACGACCTGGCTGTTGCCAACGTTCACGCTCCACGTGTTGCTCCAGAAGCTGCAGAAGGCGCTGCAGAGTAATTTACTCTGTACGCCGGAGTGACCGAGTAACATCGCGGGCTGGAACGTAGCGAGAAAGCGGGCGGAACGCGGAGTTTACATCATGGTAAATGAGCACTTTTCGTCCACTTTCGCCGCACATCTCCATGGCTGCGATGTTACTAACCACTCCAAGGAAGGGCCCCTGACGTGACTGCCATAAAACTGATCGTTGGCCTGGGAAATCCAGGCGCCGAATACGAACAGACCCGGCATAACGCAGGGGCCCTTTTTGTTGAGCGCATCGCGCACGCGCAAGGGGTCAACCTTGTCGCCGATCGCAAATATTTCGGCCTGACCGGGCGCTACTCGCACCAGGGTCAGGATGTTCGCCTGCTGATTCCCACCACGTACATGAACCGCAGCGGCCAGGCCGTAGCGGCCCTTGCAGGTTTCTTCCGCATCAAGCCTGAAGAAATTCTCGTGGCGCATGACGAACTCGACCTGCCTCCCGGCGTTGCCAAGCTCAAGCAAGGC
Source organism: Pseudomonas sp. IT-P176 (assembly GCF_949767245.1). Lineage (NCBI taxonomy): Bacteria > Pseudomonadati > Pseudomonadota > Gammaproteobacteria > Pseudomonadales > Pseudomonadaceae > Pseudomonas > Pseudomonas sp. IT-P176. The sequence continues at coordinate 14,561 of NZ_CATKPN010000028.1, read as the reverse complement.
GGCGGCCATGGCGGTCACAACGGGTTGCGCGACATCATCGCGCAACTGGGCAATCAGAATACGTTCTACCGCCTGCGGCTTGGCATTGGCCACCCGGGCGTCGCCAGTATGGTTTCAAATTTCGTCCTGGGTCGTGCGCCACGCGCCGAACAGGAAAAACTCGATGCCAGCATCGACTTTGCCCTCGGCGTGCTGCCGGATATCCTCGCCGGAGAATGGAACCGCGCGATGAAAAACCTGCACAGCCAGAAGGCCTGACTTTTACCCGAGGGGAAACACCATGGGATTCAATTGCGGCATCGTCGGCCTGCCTAACGTCGGCAAGTCCACCCTGTTCAACGCCCTGACCAAGTCCGGTATCGCGGCCGAGAACTTCCCCTTCTGCACCATCGAGCCGAACAGCGGTATCGTGCCGATGCCGGATCCACGCCTGGACGCCCTGGCGGCCATCGTCAATCCAAAGCGCATCCTGCCGACCACCATGGAATTCGTCGACATCGCTGGCCTGGTAGCCGGCGCTTCGAAAGGTGAAGGCCTGGGCAACAAGTTCCTGGCCAACATCCGCGAAACCGATGCTATCGCCCACGTGGTCCGCTGCTTTGAAGACGACAACGTGATTCACGTCTCCAACAGCGTCGACCCGAAACGCGACATCGAGATCATCGACCTGGAACTGATCTTCGCCGACCTCGACAGCTGCGAGAAGCAACTGCAGAAAGTCGCGCGCAACGCCAAGGGTGGTGACAAGGACGCCGTGGTCCAGAAGGGTCTGCTGGAGCAACTGATCGCCCACTTCACCGAAGGCAAACCGGCGCGCAGCCTGATGAAGAACATGAGCACCGACGAAAAAGCGGTGATCAAGGGCTTCCACCTGCTGACCACCAAGCCGGTGATGTACATCGCCAACGTCGCCGAAGACGGCTTCGAGAACAACCCGTTGCTCGACGTGGTGATGGCCATCGCCGAAGAAGAAGGCGCCATCGTTGTCCCGGTGTGCAACAAGATCGAAGCGGAAATCGCCGAGCTCGATGACGGCGAAGAGAAAGACATGTTCCTCGAGGCCCTGGGCCTGGAAGAGCCTGGCCTGAACCGTGTGATCCGTGCCGGCTACGAGATGCTGCACCTGCAGACCTACTTCACCGCCGGTGTCGAAGAAGTCCGCGCCTGGACCGTACGCGTCGGCGCCACCGCCCCGCAAGCTGCTGGCGTGATCCACACCGACTTCGAAAAAGGCTTCATCCGTGCCGAAGTCATCGCCTACAACGACTTCATCCAGTTCAAGGGTGAAGCCGGTGCCAAGGAAGCCGGTAAATGGCGCCTGGAAGGCAAGGACTACATCGTCAAAGACGGCGACGTGATGCACTTCCGCTTCAACGTGTAAGCAGAGCGTTGGTTTCCTGAAACATCGGGAAGCCAAACGACAAAACCGCGCCATGGCGCGGTTTTGTCGTTTCTGGGCCAAGCTCTCTACTAGGTGATGCTCGCCCGTCTCCAGGCATTTTTTGGCTTCCGAAAATTCGTTGCATTTGCAATCATATTAATGGATGCAGTATGGTGCAAGGACCACGGAACACATGGAGTGCTTTGCAATATGATCGGATTTTCCAGTTTCAGGACAACCCGGGAGACCGGTCTGGCAGCCCAGGCCTGCATCGAAAAAATCCAGACGCTTGCCCATCAGGCCAATAAAGGATTCTCTTCGCCGCTCTACGCCATGATCGATATCGCCGATCGCCTGGAAAGGGATCCGCAAACGGCAAGGAATATCTGGGTAGTGCGATCCAACCAGCAGTCCGGCGCTGAGACAACGCACACACGAATCAGCGCCTGGCCACTGCGATTCAGCCCACAGGCCCATGCCAGCGAAAAACCCTTGCTGTATCTGAGCAGTTCCGTGACCTCGGCAGAGCTCTGTGCGCTATCGAGTGAGTCCGCCCAGCGCGGGATTTTCTGCAACGACATTGAAACGCTATCCTCCAACTGGCCCAAGGGCGCTCATCCCTGGCTCCCACTCTGGCTGGCCGCCAACCCGCAATGCCTGCCATTCGATCCAGCCAGCGGCGCGGAAGCACGCGCCATTGCAATTGCAGCCTTGCAGAGTCTGTATGTAGAAGGTCGCCACGGATTTTATTACATGGCGCTTCATGATGATCCCAATGACTTCACAGGGCCAATGAGTAGCCTCAGTGCGAACCAGGCGCTCAAAGGCATGTACAAGGTCAGCGAGCTGGATACCGACATACAGCAGCCTCGGGTTCGCCTGCTGGGTGCGGGACTGGCCTTGCGCGAAGTGATTTCAGCGGCGCGGATGCTGCGTGAGGATTGGGGCGTGGCCAGCGAGCTCTGGAGTTGCCCCAGCTATACCCGCCTGGCGCGAGATGCCAATAGCGCCGAACGCTGGAACCGCATGCATCCCGGTAGGCTTCGGCGTTCCTCGCACTTGCGCGATTGCCTGAATACCAAGGACTCCCCGGTCATTGCCGTGACCGGATACGCACAGCATGTAGCCGATCAGATCGGCGCGCACATAACCTCGCGCTTTGTAGCGCTCGGCGCCGACTCAACCGAATCGCTACCTGGCGAACCGACCTCGGGCAAGACGGTGGACAAGCACTGGATTGTCACGCTGGCGCTGCGAGCGCTGGCCCAGGAAGACAAGATCCCCCAGGAGTACGTCGAGCAGGCGATGCGGCGCTATCTGCTGCAATGAAGCATTCGCAGCTAGTGCGCGCTGTTGCGTGCGGCACTGGCGGCACGCTCCAAGGCGTCACTGAAAAAGCGTTGTTGCTGATTATCGAATTGCGACAGAAACAATTCGTCCACCGCGCCTTCGTAAATCTTCCACATCTTTTTGCGCAACACTTTGCCGCTCTCGGTGATGGAGGCACAGGCTCCGCGGCCGTCATCACTGGCACGACTGCGCTCGACCAAGCCCTCGGCCTCCAGGCGGTCGATCAAGCGCGTGAGATTGTAGCGCTCGATAGCCATTACATCGGCCAGTTCATTCATGCGCCGAGTGCCATTGGGACCGCTTTCCAGCCCCCACAACGCATCGTACCAAGCGTAGGCCGGTAACCCGGCTGCGGCCAGACGGCGCTCGATTTCCCGTATCAGACAGCGGTGAGCCCTGACGAATCTGAACCAGGTATCCGGCTCGCTTGAAGACATGTTTCACCCTTCCAATGAAATCGATTTAGTTGCAATTGTAACGCGCAGCACGATAAATTCCGTATATGATTGCAATTGCAACTACATTCATTTTAAAGGATTGGCGCACACCAATCCCCCTTCACCACATCACCGAATGACTCGGTGCTAGCGCTGCACTATCCAGGAGACGACGATGGCACAACAACCCGTGTTTCTCGACGAAGATCCACAAGAAACTCGCGAATGGCTCGAATCCATCGAATCGGTCTTGAGCGTCGAAGGCCGCCCTCGAGCCCATTACCTGATCGATCAGTTGCTGGATTTCGATGTCAGCCAGCATGGTGACTTTTACGGGCGCGTCACCACGCCCTACGTCAATACAATTGCCGCGGACCGCCAGCAAGCCTATCCCGGCGATCTAGCCGTAGAGCGACGGATCAATGCCTATATCCGCTGGAACGCCCTGGCCATGGTCCTGCGTGCCGGCAAACATTCGAACGTTGGCGGGCATATCGCCTCCTATGCCTCGGCAGCCGTCCTTTACGACGTCGGCTTCGAGCATTTCTTCCGTGGCCGGACCGAGCAGTTCGGTGGCGACATGGTGTATATCCAGGGTCACTCCTCACCGGGTATCTATGGGCGTGCCTACCTCGAAGGTCGCTTGAGCGAAGATCAACTGGATAACTTCCGACGCGAGACCGATCGCGATGGCGTTTCTTCCTACCCTCACCCTCGGCTCATGCCCGATTTCTGGCAATTCCCCACCGTGTCCATGGGGCTGGGGCCGATCACCGCGGCCTATCAAGCGCGCTTCATGCGATACCTCGAGGATCGCGGCCTGAAGGAACATCAAGGTCGAAAAGTCTGGGCGTTCCTGGGGGATGGGGAAATGGACCAACCGGAGTCTCTAGCGGCCATTTCGCTGGCGGGCCGGGAAAAGCTCGACAACCTGATCTTCGTCGTCAACTGTAACCTGCAGCGTCTGGACGGCCCGGTACGTGGCAATAGCAAGGTGATCCAGGAATTCGAAAGCCTTTACCGGGCAGCCGGCTGGAACGTCATCAAGGTGATCTGGGGAGGTGGCTGGGATGCCCTGTTGGACAAGGACACAAGCGGCCAGCTACGTCAGCGCATGATGGAGTGCGTCGACGGCGAGTATCAAAACTACAAATCCCAGAACGGTGCTTACGTACGCGAACACTTCTTCGGCAAATACCCCGAGTTGCTGCAACTGGTCAGTGACATGAGCGACGAAGAAATATGGAAGCTTTCTCGCGGCGGCCACGATCCGGAAAAAGTCTACAACGCCTATGCGGCCGCCATGCGCCACACCGCGGGGCCGAGCGTCATCCTGGCCAAGACCGTCAAAGGTTTTGGCATGGGTGAAGCGGGCGAAGGACAGAACATCAATCACCAACTGAAGAAGATGGGTAACGATGCGATCAGGGCCTTCCGTGATCGCTTTTCGCTGGAAATCACTGACGATCAACTGGGTGAAATGCCCTACTTCAAGCCTGCTCCGGACAGTATTGAAGCGCGCTATCTACAAACCAGGCGCACCCAACTGGGTGGTTACATTCCACAACGAATCAGTGTGGCAGAGCCCCTGCTGATCCCACCGTTATCGACCCTGAGTACCCAGCTCAAAGGTACCGGCGAGCGCGAGATTTCCACCACCATGGCCTTCGTGCGCATCCTTGGTACGCTGCTCAAGGATCCGAATATCGGCAAGGTGATCGTCCCCATCGTCCCAGATGAATCACGGACCTTCGGCATGGAAAGCCTGTTTCGCCAAATCGGTATCCACTCCCACGTCGGCCAACTGTATACGCCCCAGGATGCTGGTCAACTCAGCTACTACAAAGAGGCCAGGAACGGTCAAATCATGCAGGAAGGCCTGAACGAATCCGGCGCCATCTCCTCCTGGATCGCGGCCAGTACCTCGTACAGCAACCACGGCGTGATGACCGTGCCCTTCTATATTTTCTATTCCATGTTCGGCTTCCAGCGCGTAGGCGATCTCGCCTGGGCCGCCGGTGATGCTCGTGCCCGGGGTTTTCTGCTCGGCGCAACCTCAGGCAGGACCACCTTGATGGGTGAAGGTCTGCAACACGACGATGGCCACAGCCACGTGCTGTCTTCGACCGTCCCGTGCTGCGTGTCCTACGACCCGACCTACGCCTATGAGCTGGCAGTGATCATCCAGGACGGCATGCGGCGCATGTACGTCGAAAACGAGGACATCTACTACTACATCACCCTGCTCAACGAAAACTACGCGCATCCGGACCTGCCCGAGGGTGCCGAGCAAGGGATTCTCAAAGGAATGTACCCGCTCTCAGCCAGCGTGCAACAGTGCGAAGGCAAGCATGTGCAACTGCTGGGCTGCGGCTCGATCCTGCTGGAGGTCATCGCCGCTGCGCAGTTGCTGGAGTCGGACTTCGGCGTCAGCAGTGAGGTCTGGAGCGTGACGAGCCTGACCGAACTGCGTCGAGAAGGCCAGGAGGTCGAGCGCTGGAACCTGCTGCACCCGCAAGAGACGCAACGAGTCGGTCATGTGGAAAGTTGCTTGCAGGACAAACAGGGGCCGATGGTAGTCGCGACCGATTACATGAAAATATTTGCCGATCAAATCCGTCCGTTCGTCCTCAAGCGTCGCTTCATCGCGCTGGGCACAGATGGTTTCGGCCAATCGGATACTCGCGAATCATTGCGCAAGTTTTTCGAGGTCGATCGTCACTTTATTGCTGTAGCCGCCTTGAAGGCGCTGGCCGATGAAGGCACGTTGCCAAGAGAAAAAGTGGCACAAGCAATTGCCCTCTATGGCATTGACCCGGAGAAACAGAACCCCGCCAAAGTCTGACAGTGCTTGCGCACCCAAGAAAAAGCCGCGTTTGATACGCGGCTTTTTTGCGCCTGACATACTCAAAAGCCAAACCACGCTCCTACAAGGAATGTGGCGGATCAGGCCTTTTTGGTGCGCGGCAGGAAGATCGCCAACACCCCGAGCAGCGGCAGGAACGAGCACAGGTAATACACGTACTCGATGCCGTGGATGTCCGCCAGGTAGCCCAGCAGCGCCGCACCAATCCCGCCAAAACCGAACATCAGGCCGAAGAACACCCCGGCGATCATTCCGACATTGCCCGGCACCAATTCCTGCGCATAGACCACGATGGCGGAGAAGGCCGAGGCCAGGATGAAGCCGATCACCACGCTGAGGACGCTGGTCCAGAACAGGTCGACATGGGGCAGCAGCAAGGTGAACGGCGCCACACCCAGGATCGAGAACCAGATCACCGCCTTACGGCCGATCTTGTCGCCGATCGGCCCACCGAAAAAGGTCCCCGCCGCCACCGCACCGAGAAACAGGAACAGGTGCAACTGCGAGCTGGCCACCGACAGGTCGAACTTCTCGATCAGGTAGAAGGTGAAGTAGCTGGTCAGGCTGGACATGTAGAAGTACTTGGAGAACACCAGCAGGCCAAGCACCACCAGCGCACTGAGTACCCTGCCCTTCGACAGCCCGTGGGTCGCCGCCTGGCCTTGCTTGAGCTTGAACAGGCTCAAGTGGTTGGCGTACCAGCGGCTGATGCGGTACAGCACCAGCAGGGCGAACACGGCGAACAGACCGAACCAGGCCACATTGCCCTGGCCGAACGGAATGATAATTGCAGCGGCCAGCAAGGGGCCGAATGCCGAGCCGGCGTTACCGCCCACCTGGAAGGTCGACTGCGCCAGGCCAAAGCGTCCACCAGAGGCCAGCCGTGCCACTCGCGAGGCTTCCGGGTGAAAGGTCGAGGAGCCGATACCGATCAACCCCGCCGCCAGCAGGATCAAGGGGAAGCTGCCGACCTGGGACATCATCAGGATGCCGATCAGGGTGCAGATCATGCCCAGCGGCAGCAGATAAGGCTTGGGGTGACGGTCAGTGTAGTAGCCGACCCAGGGCTGGAGCAGCGAGGCAGTGAGCTGGAAGGTCAAGGTGATCAGGCCGACTTGAGTGAACGTCAGCCCGTAGTTCTCCTTGAGCATCGGATAGATCGACGGCAGCACCGCCTGGATCAGGTCGTTGATCAAATGCGCCAGCGCCACCGCGCCGATGATGCGCATGACCAAGGGGCTACTTTGCGCCGCAGGGGCGGCCACTTGAGGATTACTGGTTGCCATGAAAGTTTCCAAACAGCAGATGGGTGCGCAAGTGCAGGTGCGCCAATGTGCCATTTTTCAGTGCGGCAACGCCATCCCCTTAGCCTGCTAACGACTTGAAACAATCCACCTATGGGATGATTTGCCCGGGAGCGAAGCAGAAAAACCGGGGTTTTTCCGCGGTCGGAGGATAAGCGGTTGAAAGCGTAGAGAAATATTTTAGATTTATGCTTGACACATCGTCGTTCCAAGCCAATAATGCGCGCCACTTGGCTACATAGCTCAGTTGGTTAGAGCATAGCATTCATAATGCTGGGGTCCGGGGTTCAAGTCCCTGTGTAGCCACCAAGTACTAAAAACGGCTTACCGCAAGGTAGGCCGTTTTTTTATGCCTGGAGAAAAGTGCCACCCCGCCGACATCCGCCCCGACGTTGCAGCTGGCGTCTGCCGCCGATACAGTCGCCCACTCTATTTCCCCACGGACGGAGTGCCCTCGTGTTCCCAGCCTTCCCTACACGCCGCTTGCGCCTTGGCGCCCTGTCGCTGCTCGCCACCGCACTGACTCTCGCCGCCTGTAGCGCGCCACCCGCCTCGACCACCGTCAGCACCCTGCCCGCAGCGCCGGAAATGGCCTCGGGCTTTCGCACCGACCTGAGCACCCAGTACGCCAGCAAGCACATGGCGGCTGCGGCCAACCCACTCGCCGCTGCCGCCGGGCGGGAGATGCTGCGCCAGGGTGGCTCGGCCATCGACGCCGCTATCGCCATGCAGGCAGTGTTGACCCTGGTAGAACCCCAGTCCTCGGGGATTGGCGGCGGCGCCATGATCGTGCTGTGGGACGGCAAGGCCGTGCGCACCTACGATGGCCGTGAAACCGCACCGGCGGGTGCCAACGAACGCTTGTTCCTGCAGGCTGATGGCAAGCCCATGCCGTTTCCGCAGGCGCAGATCGGTGGGCGTTCCGTCGGCACGCCGGGGGTCTTGCGCGCACTGGAGATGGCGCATCGCGAACACGGGCGCCTGCCATGGGCCAGGCTGTTCGAGCCGGCCATCGAGCTGGCGCAAAAGGGCTTTGCGATCTCGCCACGCTTGCACACGATGATTGCCTCCGATCCGTTCTTGCCGCGCTCCCCCGACATGGCCGGGTATTTCCTCAACCGCGATGGCAGCCCGAAAGCCGTCGGTACCCTGCTGCAGAATCCGGCCCTGGCCAAGGTCCTCGAGCGCATTGCCAAGGAAGGTCCGGACGCCCTGTATCAGGGGTCGATTGCCGAGGAAATCGTGGCCAAGGTCCAGGGCCACGCCAACCCCGGCAGCCTGTCGCTCAACGACCTCAAGGGCTACCGGGCCAAGGAGCGCGCCGCGCTGTGCAGCGACTACAAGCGCTGGCAGGTCTGCGGTATGCCGCCGCCCTCCTCTGGCGGGATCGCCGTGGCGCAGATCCTCGGCACCTTGCAGGCCCTGGAAGGCCGCGACAGCCGTTTTGCCCTGGCGCCCCTCAGGCCGATCAAGAATGAGCGTCCGGCCGGCCTTGAACCCGCTCCTGAGGCCGTGCACCTGATTGCCGAAGCTGAACGCCTGGCCTACGCCGACCGCGCCCTGTACATCGCCGACTCGGACTTCGTGCCGGTGCCGCTGGCCGGCCTCCTCTCCCCTGCTTATCTCGACAGCCGCGCCGCCTTGATCGGTGAGCGCAGCATGGGCACCGCCAAGCCGGGCACACCGGCAGGCATCCAGGTGGCGTATGCGGCGGATCGTTCGCCGCTGCGCATCTCGACGTCCCAGGTGGTGGCGGTCGATGACTTGGGTGGGGCGGTGTCGATGACCACCACCGTGGAAGCTGCCTTCGGCTCGCACCTGATGGTGCAGGGCTTCATGCTCAACAACCAGATGACCGACTTCTCGTTCATCGCCGAAGAACACGGCCAGCCAGTGGCCAACCGGGTCGAGCCGGGCAAACGCCCGCGTTCATCCATGGCGCCGACGTTGGTCTTCGACCGCCAGAGCGGCGAACTGCTGGCCACCGTGGGTTCGCCCGGCGGCTCGCAAATCATCGAATACGTCGCCAAGTCAGTGATCGGCATGCTCGACTGGCAACTCGACCCGCAAGCCGCCATCAGCCTGCCCAACTTCGGCAGCCGCAACGGCCCCACCGAACTGGAACGCGGCCAGTTCAGCCCGGCGCTGATCCAGGCGCTCAAGGACAAGGGGCATACGGTAAACGAGATCGACATGACCAGCGGCACCCAGGCCATCATTCGCGTCCGCGACGCGCAGGGCAAGGCTGCCTGGGCCGGTGGCGCCGATCCACGGCGTGAAGGTGCAGCGCTGGGGGATTGACCGGAAAACGGGACACAAACTGCCCTTCGCGGCAGTGGCGAGCGCGCTTGCTCGCCACTGCCCGCCGTCTACGCCGCTATACGCAAATGCACCAAGGCCAGCCGGCGGCCCTCGGGGTCCTGGCGTTCTTCAATGGCAAACGGGGTAAACCCCAGTTTGGGGTAGAGCAACAACCCGGCCACGTTAGTGTTGAAACACGACAGCGTCACCTCCCGGGCCTGGTGCCGGGTGCGGGCAGTCGTGATCATCTGTTCGATCAATTGCGCACCGATTCCCTTGCCCCGCACCTCAGGGTCGACGATCACGTTGCCGATAGTGCAGGTGCCCGCCGTTGCCCATTGATAGAAATTGGCAAAACCGACCACCACACCGTCCAGCTCGATCACTGTGGAGTCCGAACGTTTGTCGATCGAACCCTGTAATTGTTGGTCGGTCAGCGGCCAGGTCGCGGCCGGGAAAAAGAAAAACTGTTCTTCCTGATTGCGCGCAAAACCACGGATTCGCGGAATATCCTGGGCTTCTACCGCTCTGAAAGTGATGGTCATGGGTGGGGTCTCCTTGTCCCTTTTTTCAACGATTGGCAACCAGATGGGCGCCAAACAATAGGTAGCAACTACCGGCAAAACGATCCAGCCACTGCCGCGAGCGGCCGTAAGCCTGGGCAACTCTTCGGCTGGCAAACAACAGCGCCACGCTGCAGTACCAACTGAAGGACAACGTAGCCATGGTCAGCACTGCCAGCGCCAGCAGCATTGGCGGTGGCGAAGCCGGCATCGAGGTGGCGAATATCGTGGCGACGAACAGCGCGGACTTGGGGTTGGTCATGTTACCCAGGAAACCCAGGCGATAGGCGCTGAACAAACTGCGCTGCGCCTGCCCCAGGCCCTCACTGGCGCCCAGCTCCAGCGCTGGCTTGCGCTTGAACTGTTTGAGCCCCAGATAGATCAGGTAGGCCCCTCCGGCAATCTTGAACGCCAGGTACAAGGTCGGGGCCGCCGTGAACAGCGATTTGATTCCCAGGCCACCGGCCAGGCCCCACAACACCGTACCCGTCGCGACTCCCATGGCGGCCACGACGCCATGGCGGCGCGAACAACTGGCGGCCAGTTGCGCCGTGGTGAAAAAATTCGGCCCCGGGGTAATCACCGCCACGGTCCAGAGCAACGCCAGCGATAACAGGGGCGCGACGTAGGTCAGGGGTTGGACATCCATTTGTCAGTCACCTGTGTGATCGCTGGAATAGCGTTTTTACTCGACCTTGAGCCCATCAGGCAACCGGTTATCCGGCTGACAGCCCACCCGCACCTGGGATACCGTGGGAACCAGTGCCAACCCCATGAATGAAGACTACCCATGAGCAAGCCAAGACTCCTCACCGACTGGTTCCATCGCGCCCCCCAAAGTGCTGGGCTGGAGCGGATCGAGGCGTATTTTTCGGGGCACGGCTATGACCTTCACCGGCACGACACCTACGCCATCGGCCATACCCTGGCCGGGGTCCAGAGTTTTCAGTATCGCGGCGGTTGGCGCCACAGCCTGCCCGGCAGCACCATGGTGCTGCACCCGGACGAAGCCCACGATGGCGAGGCCGGTACCGAAGAAGGCTTCAAGTACCGGATGCTCTACGTCGAGCCGGCGCTGATCCAGCAGATGCTCGGTGGTCAGCCACTGCCATTCATCAAGACGGGGATCAGCAATGATCCACGCCTGTTCGCCGCCACCGGAGCGCTGCTGCAAAGCCTCGATCGCCCGCTCGACGCGCTGGAGCAGCAGGATGCCCTGTTTGACCTGGCCCAGGCCCTGCACGTCGTTTCCGGCGCCTGCGCGCGGCGTCAGCGCTTCGATTATGTGGCGGCGGAGCGCGCACGCGAGTTCATGCACAGTGCTCTCGATCTGCCGGTGACCCTCGACCAACTGGCCGAGCACAGCGGGCGCGATCGCTGGAGCCTGTCACGGGACTTTCGCTTGTTGTTCGGCACCAGCCCCTACCGCTATCTGACCATGCGCCGCCTGGACCTGGTGCGCGCGCTGCTGATGCAGGGCGAGTCGCTGAGCAACGCCGCGCTGATCGCCGGCTTCAGCGATCAAAGCCACATGACTCGGCAATTCGGCAAGGCCTATGGCCTGTCACCCGCGCGCTGGATGAACATGCACCGCGCCTGAGCGCCGCACAATCGTGCAAGAGTCTGCTGCAGGTCCCGGCTACCCTGGGTTCGCCATCAACCTCCAGGAGCCGTGCCATGCCGTCCCATCAAAGCCTCAACCTCGCCAGCAAACTGCAACAGATCACCGAGCACTGGTCGCCGCGGGTGATTGCCGAAATGAACGACTACCAGTTCAAAGTGGTGAAACTGCTGGGGGACTTCATCTGGCATGATCACCAGGACACCGACGAAACCTTCATCGTCCTCGACGGCCAGTTGCGCATCGACTTTCGCGATGGCCAGGTACTGGTGCGCAAAGGCGAAATGTACGTGGTGCCCAAGGGCGTCGAGCACAAGCCCTATGCCGAGCAGGAAGTCAGCCTGATGCTGATCGAACCCCGCGGCGTACTCAATACTGGCGAGGCCGGTGGTTCGCGCACGGCGCAAAATGATCAGTGGATCTGAAGCGCGACGCGGCTAAACGCTGAATAAGGAGATTCAATGCACGCCTTTCCCATCCTCGACACCCCGCGCTTGCACCTGCGTGAAATCCAGATGGACGACGCGCCGCAATTACTGGCGATTCATGGCGACGCACAGGCCATGAAGTGGTTCGGGATCGACCCTCTGACCGAGCTGGCCCAGGCCGAGGAACTGGTCGAGACCTTTGCGGCTTGGCGCACCCACGCCAACCCCGGTACCCGCTGGGGCCTGCAGCTCAAGGGCGAGGACCGGCTGATCGGCAATTGTGGCCTGTTCAAATGGAATCGTGGTTGGCAGAGCTGCTCCCTGGGCTTCGCCCTGCTGCCCTCGGCTGGGGCAACGGACTGATGGGCGAGGCACTGGAGGCGGTGCTGGCCTGGGGCTTCACACACATGCAACTGAACCGTGTGGAGGCCCTGGTCCATCCACGCAACCAGGCCTGCCTGAGCCTGCTCGAACGCCAGGGATTCAGCCAGGAAGGACGGTTGCGCGAGGCCGGATTCTGGTCCGGCAGGCACTGCGATTTACTGATGCTGTCACGCTTGCGCAGCGATCGCTGCAGCCCTCAAGTGGCGAGCTGATTGGCGAACTGCCCGACTGCGCTGACCACTTTCTGCGCACCGTCCTGGATCTCGACAATCACCGTGCCCGCCTCTGCCGCCAGCGCCAAGCCTTGCTCAGCCTGGAGTTTGCCGTCGGTCATCAGCACCACCGCATCGCGCACCATGTCCTGGTTCTGACGCACCACCCCGACGATTTCGTCGGTGGCTTTACTGGTACGCGAAGCCAACTGCCGGACTTCGTCCGCGACCACGGCAAACCCACGGCCCTGCTCGCCAGCGCGGGCGGCTTCAATGGCCGCGTTAAGCGCCAGCAGGTTGGTCTGCTCGGCAATGCCGCTGATGGTCTTGACGATGCTGCCGATCACCAGTGACTGCTCGTTGAGTGCCTCGATACCTTCTCCGGCCTGCTGCATGTGACGGGCCAGCTCACGCATCACATCGACCGCCTGGGTCACCACCGCCGTGCCGCGTTGTGCGCTGCTGTCGGTCTGCAACGAGGTGGTATAAGCGATGTTCGCCGCCTCGGCGACCGCCTGTTCCTGCTTGACCTGGTCGGTGATGACGGTGGCAAATTTCACTACCTTGTACAGTTTTTCGTTGGCATCGCGCACCGGGTTGTAGGACGCTTCCAGCCAGACCGTCCGCCCGTGACCATCGACCCGTTTGAAGCGGTCGGCGACGAATTCACCGGCATTCAAGCGCCGCCAGAACTCCTGGTAGCCAGCACTCTGGTATTCCTGCGGTTCACAAAACAGGCGATGGTGCTGGCCCTTGATTTGCGCCAGGGTGTAGCCCATGCCGCTGAGGAATCGCTCGTTGGCCATCAGTACATGGCCGCCCAGGTCGAACTCGATCACCGCGGTGGAACGCACGAGTGCGCCGATCAGGTTCTCGTGCTCACGGGAGGCTTCGATGGTGCGAGTCAGGTCGCTGGCATAAATCGATACGTGCCTGACGCGCCCATCCGGGCCACGCACCGGCTGGGAGATCGAGCGCAACCAGGCTTCTTCACCGCTGCCGCGCAGCAAACGCAGGGCACCGGCGAAGTGCTCGCCACGGGTCAAGGCATGGCGAAAGCGTTGGTGAAATTCGTCGCTCTTGACGTGCGGCGGAACTATATCGTCGATCGGCCGGCCAATCAGTTCGTTGCCCTTGTAGCCCATTTGCTCGGCGAAATTGTGGTTGATCGCTTGCACTCGACCATCCGGCTCCAGAGTGAGCACCAGCATCTCGCTGTCCAGGCTTTCCTTCACTTGTTGAAGGCTGGAGAGTTCCTCGCGCAGAGCCGACAGCTCCTGCTTCAAGCGTTTGTTGAACATGGGGGACACCAAAGGGCCGAGTTGAGTGCATCGCTGTGCCTAGCCATCGGCTTTGCGCGGATTTTCTGAAGAGCCAGGCCGGCTTGTCCGACAAAAATACTCGGCGATTGCCCCTCGCCCCTGGTTGGCGGCCCTATGTTGGCATTGGTATCTATACAACTGTGGTGCGACCAGGATGTTGGATTCGACCGAGTACATATCCATTTTTGCGGTAATGGCCTCCTATGGTTCCGCCTGACGGCGGCTCACTTTTGAACAGCGCAAAAGTAAGCAAAACGCTCTTACCCCACCACTCGGCACCTCGCTTAGGCTCGGTGTTCCCTCACTCCGGCTTGAATCCGTGGGCCGCCGCCCCGCGCCATCCATGGCGCGGGGCGGCTAACCCGGCGTCCTGCCGGGTTACCCACGGATTC
>NZ_CATKPN010000027.1:0-150171 GCF_949767245.1 Pseudomonas sp. IT-P176 | reverse complement strand
TCCTGGTCGCACCACAGTTGTGTAGATACCTACGCCTATCGCAGGCAAGCCCGCCCCCACGGGTTGGGTCTAGGGTTGTCCTGTGTACCCCCTCCTCATTTGTAGAGGTCCGTTCTGCGCTGGTGTTCTATAGGGTGATGCCAGCCCGATAACAACAAGAGAGCGTCCCGATGCAACGATTGATTCCCAACCTGCTGGCCGCCGCGCTGGCCCTGACTGCGGTGCCGGCGATGGCCGCGGCCGACCTGGTGCTGTTCAACGGCAAGGTGTTTACCGCAGAGCCCGGCCAGGCGCTGGTGCAGGCGGTGGCGGTGCAAGATGGCAAGATCCTGCAAGTGGGCAGCGACGCCGAGATCCAGGCCCTGGCCGACGCCAACACCCAACGTATCGACCTGGCCGGCAAAGTGCTGATGCCGGGGTTGATCGACACCCACAGCCACCCGGTGGTGGCGGCCTTCGACAGCATGGGCGCCAACCTGCTGGACGAGGTCAAGCCGCTGGCGGAGCTCGAACAATGGATCATCGAGCAGGACCAGGCCGGGCGCGCGCGGGCCGGTGACGTGATCAGCATTGCCGGGACCAGTTCGGCCTACTGGGACAAAAGCCGCGAAATGGGCCAGCGTTTCAATCAGGGCCGCTGGGCCGATCAGCCGCTGGTGTTCAGCGGCATCGACGGGCATACCGGCTGGGCCAACAACGCCATGCTCAAGCGCCTGAAGATCGATGCCGCGCTGGTCAAGGGCCTGTCGGAGCAGGACCGTAGTTTTGTCGGGCATGAGGCGGACTTCACCCCCAACGGCTATTTTGCCGAATCGCGCTGGGACAAGATCCGCAACGAAATCCCTGCGCCCAGCCAGGAAGCCATGCTCAAGGCCGCCCGCGAGGCAGTCAGGATCAACAACCAATATGGCGTCACTGCCTGGATGGACGCCGCGGCGAATGCGGGGAGCGACGATTCACTGTTCGACTTCAAGGCGACGGCCGACAGTACCGGGGTCCTGCCGTTGTACCGCGCACTGGCCGAGAAAGGCGAACTCAGCGCCCACGTCGCGGCCCTGATGCTGACCAATCCGAAGAGCCGGCCCGAGGACCTGGAAGTCCTGGCCACGGTGATGAAACAGTTCGAGGGCGTACCCAACCTGACGTTCCCCGGGATCAAGGTGTTTGCCGATGGCATTCTCGAGTTCCCCGGGCAGACGGCGGCGGTCATCGTACCCTTCAAGAACAGCCATAAAAATGGCCAGT
The DNA here is from genome assembly GCF_949767245.1 of Pseudomonas sp. IT-P176. Classification (NCBI taxonomy): domain Bacteria; kingdom Pseudomonadati; phylum Pseudomonadota; class Gammaproteobacteria; order Pseudomonadales; family Pseudomonadaceae; genus Pseudomonas; species Pseudomonas sp. IT-P176. The sequence goes on along the minus strand of NZ_CATKPN010000027.1, from coordinate 148,926 downwards.
TGTTGATCGACCCGGAGCACTTCGGTGAGCTGGTGGTGGCGGCGGAGAAGCGCGGCTGGATCCTGCACATGCATGCGGTCGGTGACCGTGCGGTGCGTGAAGCCCTGAATGGCGTGGCCTACGCGCGCAAGCTCAGCCCGACGCCGGTGCCCCATAGCATCGCGCACCTGCAACTGGTCAATCCCAAGGAGTTCCCGCGCTTCAAGCAACTGGGGGTGATCGCCTCGATGCAGTTGCTGTGGGCCACCGGCGAGTCGTACACGGTGGAACTGGTCAAGCCCTACATCAGCGCGTTCGCCTACGGTTACCAGTATCCCGCCCGCTCGCTGCATGACGCCGGTGCGGTGATTGCCGGTGGCAGCGACTGGCCGGTGTCCAGCCCCAATCCGTTCAACGCCATCGCCCAGGCCAGTACCCGCAAAGGCCCGCTGGGGGTGTTGAATGCCAAGGAAAGCCTCGATCGCCAGAGCATGTTCTACGCCTATACCCTCAACGCCGCCAAGACCCTGCGCCTGGAGCGGCAGATCGGTTCACTGGCGCCGGGCAAGCAGGCTGACCTGATCATTCTCGACCGCGATGTGTTCAAGGTCAGTGACGACGAGTTGTTCGACACCCAGGTCCTGAAGACCTTCTTCGCCGGCAAGCAGGTGTACGCCCCCGCGTCCTGAACCGCGCTACCCCTAACACCCGCGATCCAGCCAAACCACCGGGCGCCTTGCATCTCAAGGCGTCCGGCAACGCCGTGCCTGCAATAACCCGCACACTCATAACAACAAGGGTTTTCCATGAACGCACTCTCACGCTTCGCCCTGGCCAGCCTGGCCCTGTTGCCAATCACCAGCCAGGCGTTGCCCCTCAGCGACGACTTCAGCCTGGACATGAGCCTGACCGCCGCCAGTGACTACCGCTCCCGCGGAATCTCCCAGACCCTTGGCGATCCGGCGCTGCAGTTCGGCGCCACGCTGCAACACAGCAGCGGCCTGTACCTGGGCGCCTGGACCTCGAATGTCGACTTTGGCTATGACTACAAGACCCGCCAGGAAATGGAGTACTACGCCGGTTATTTCTGGCAGGCCACGGATGCCATCAGCCTGGACCTGGGATACATCAAATACGACTACCCGAAGGAGGGCCAATTCAACCTCAGTGAGGTCTACGCCATCCTCGACCTGTATGGGGTCAAGGTGGGTGCCTACTACTCCAACGACACACCCAATGTGTTTGGCCAGGACCAGGACACCCTGTATGCCTATCTCGGCTACACCCTGGTGTTGCCGGCCGAGGTGAGCCTGGACTTGCGCCTGGGGCGCAACGACACCAAGGATGAAGCCTTCCTGGCCACCAACGGCAGCGGGAGCTCGGCCTACAACGAATGGGAGGCCAAGCTCAGCCGTGAGTTCGTGGGCGTCACCTGGGGCCTGAGTTATGTCGACACCAACCTGAAAAAAAGCCAATGTGCCAGTTGGTATGGCTATGACGACCTGTGCACGGCCACCGTCGTGGTCAGTGCCAGCAAGGCGTTCTAAGTCGACGCCGCAATAACAACAACAGTGTCTGCTCCTCCAAGGAAAAACCGTTCATGACCAAGGTCATCGAGAGTTCCAAGCGCAATCCACTGATCGAGACCCGCTCGATCGACTACATCCCCGAATCCGAACGCCATGGCAGCCTCTACAGCCAGTTCACCCTGTGGCTGGGGGCCAACCTGCAGATCACCGCGATTGTCACCGGGGCCCTGGCAGTGGTGCTGGGTGGCGACGTGTTCTGGTCGCTGATCGGCCTGTTGCTCGGCCAGGTGCTGGGTGGGGCGGTGGTCGCCCTGCACGCGGCGCAAGGGCCGAAGCTGGGCCTGCCGCAGATGATCTCCAGCCGGGTGCAATTCGGGGTCTATGGCGCAGCCATCCCGATTGTCCTGGTGTGCCTGATGTACCTGGGTTTCAGCGCCACGGGCGCGGTGTTGTCGGGGCAGGCGATTGCCCAGTTGATCGATGTCAGCGACAGCGCCGGGATCCTGATCTTTGCCGCGTGCATCGCGTTCCTGACGATCTTCGGCTACCGGGTGATCCACCTGGTGGGCAAGGTCGCGAGTGTGCTGGGGATCATTGCCTTTGTGTACCTGTTCACCCGGTTGCTGACCCTCAATGACATCGGCCTGCTCCTGGAAAACCGCCACTTTGCCTGGGGAACCTTCCTGTTGGCGGTGTCGCTTTCGGCCTCCTGGCAGATCGCCTTTGGTCCGTACGTGGCGGACTATTCGCGCTACCTGCCGAGCACCACCTCGTCCTGGAAAACCTTCACCGCCGTTGGCCTGGGAACCGTGCTCGGCGCCCAGGCGTCGATGGTCCTGGGGGTGTTCGCCGCGGCGTTGGCGGGGGCCGGCTTTCGTGGGCACGAGGTGGCGACCATCGTTGGCCTGGGCAGCACCGGAGTGATCGCCTCGTTGCTGTATTTGAGCGTGGTGCTTGGCAAGGTCACCGTCTCGACCCTCAACGCCTACGGCAGCTTCATGTGCGTGGCCACCATCATCAGTGGTTTTCGCAGCAGCCTGCAGCTGACAGCCCGGCACCGCATGGTATTCGTGCTGCTGATTGTCGCGGCGTCGACCACGCTGGCGCTGCTGGGGCAGTACTCGTTCCTCAATTCGTTCAAGTACTTCATCCTGTTCCTGCTGACCTTCTTCACTCCCTGGAGCGCGATCAACCTGGTGGATTACTACTTCATCAACAAGGAGCGCTACGACATCCCGGCCCTGTCCGACCCGTCGGGCCGCTACGGGCGCTGGAACGTGCTGGGCATCAGCGTCTACGTGATTGGCGTGTTGATCCAGTTGCCGTTTGTCGACACCCACTTCTATTCCGGGCCGATGGTCGCGCAGTTGGGTGGCGTGGATATTTCCTGGATCGTCGGCCTGGTGGTGCCGGGCATCCTCTACTACCTGCTGGCCAGGTCGACGGCCCCGGCCGTGGTCCCGCAGCGCCCGGTCTAGGGGAGATTTTTGTCGAGGAGGCTAACCGTGGGTGATCTACACTGGTTTGACTGCACCGAGCCGGTGCAACGGCTTCAGGGAGGTCATCATGAGTAGGTTGTCATCCATTAGCCTGTGCGCTGCCTTGTCGCTTGCCTGCACCCAGGGATGGGCGGAAACGGTAGTGCCGACAAAAGGTCAGAGCGCGCAGCAAACCCAGCTCGATATCAGTGAATGCCATAACGTGGCAGCCAGCCAGAGTGCGAGCACCAACACGGCTTCCGGGGGACGTTTGCGCGGCGCCGCCGTGGGTGCCGCGGCCGGTGCAACGGGGGCCGCGGTGCGCGGCAACCAGCATGACGAGGTGTACGACCGGGTCGACGACGATGTGAAGCAGGACTATCGTCAAGATCGCGCCAAGCAGACCGCAGCGGCTGGCGTGGTAGTGGGGGGCTCGCGGCAACGGCAGGAGCGCCGGGAGCAGGAAAAGACCAGCGCCTCGACCAGTTCCACCGCCTATACCAGCTGCCTGCAGGGCAAGGGTTATCAGGTCACGCCCTGAGGTTGTTTGCGCGGGTTAATTCAAGTGAGGGACGCGGTCCATGAAGACCCCCGAGGATGTCGCTCAAACCCCGGCCCCCGGCTGGCGCTTCAAATTGGGCATCGGCATCATCTGCGTGATGCTCGGCTCTTGGGCCATGGTGCCGATCGCGGCGTCGCTCGGGCTCCCGGGCTCGAAAGTCGCGGCCCTGACCGGTGCGCTGTTCATCAGCAACAAAATCCTGCTGATCCTGGTCATCGCCGTCATGGGCAAGGCCGGGTTCCAGCGGGTCAAGCGCAGCCTCTTCGGCTACGTCTCCGGGCTGGCGCCGAGTGCCGACGTGGAAGTGGGGCCGGTGCGCCATGCCATCGGCATCGTGATGTTCTGCCTGCCGCTGATCTCCTCGGTCCTGGAACCTTACGTCGACAGTCTCTGGCCGGGTTTGCGGCCCAACGTGTGGCAGATCCAGCTGCTGGGCGATGCGATGCTGATCGGCAGCTTTTTTGTGCTGGGGGGCAGTTTCTGGGACAAGGTGCGGGCGCTGTTCGTGCGTAACGCCCGGGTGGTCACTGGCCAGGCGGGTTGAGTCCGGGCTCCGCCAGGGAGCCTCGGACTCGAACCGGGTTACGGCTTGGGCTGCCAGGCCGTGGAACCGGCGGCGGCCTTGAAACGTGCGTGGTTCTCGGCGGTGGCCGGTGGCTCGGAGTCGCCAAAAATTGCTTTCAGCCAGTGGCCGTCGGTGGGGTTGGGGAAGATGATGAACTTGCGGCCGAACTCTTGTTTGTCCTCGTTCATCAGGCTCATGCGTTGCTTGACGTCCCCCACGTAGTACTTGCGCTTGAAGTCGTTGAGGTTGTCGCCCAGCATCACCACCACCTCGTAGTTCTTGGCGATTTCCTGCTGCCTCGGCTCTTTGTTGGAGCTGTCGCGATACACCGTCAGGTGCTGCTCATCGGCATAGGGCAGGTTGTTCTTGCGCAGGTTGGCCAGGGCGTACTCGAAGGTTTTTTCGCCTTGATCGCGACTGGTGACGTAGAACACCTCCACGCCTTTGGATTTTGCGTAGTTGAGGAAATCCACCGCGCCTGGCGTGGCGACCGGGCCATTGTCCGCCACCCATTTGTCCCAGGCTGCGTCGTCGAAGAACTCTTTGTCGGCGTTGATCATGTAGCCCCAGTAGCTGTTGCTCCCCAGCACGGTGTCATCGACGTCGCTGATGATCGCCAGCGGCCGGTCGCCGTCCTTGTGCGCCTGCAGGGCCCGATCCAGTTGCATTCTCGCCACGTTGAAACCCTGGTAGTACAGCGCCTCGAATTCGGCGGCGGTCTGTTTCCAGGCAACGGCGGCAGTGAGCAGGTTCGAAGCAGGAGGGCTGGCCTGCTCGGCAGCAGTGGCGGTGCCGGACAGCAGCAGGCAGGACAGGAGCAGGGGAGTGGCGAAGGTTTTGGTTATGGTTGTCTTCAAGGTTCAGCCCTTATCGCGAGGATTGATCAGCGTCGGAAAAATACCGCCAGGCAGTTCTATCCCAAGCTGGATTATTGCTCAATCCAGGTGTCGCGTTTATGGCTCAATGGGGCGTAATTCCTGCGGTTTGCTGGCGATGGTGCTCAGTGTCTGACGGTGATGTGGGGGCTGCCGTAGGCTGCGATCTTTTGATCCTGGGTTTGTGGGGATATCCCTCGTGGGAGCGGGCTTGCCCGCGATGGTCGTCAACGATATCGCATGCATTCAGGGTGTACGCGGTGTTCTCCAGGCGAACACCAACCTCGGGTACGCCGCAAACCCTGTGGGAGCGGGCTTGCCCGCGATGGTCGTTAACGATACCGCGTGCAATCAGGTTGCACGCGGTGATCTCCAGGCCATCCCAGGCCAACACCCATGGTGCCTGACACATCGCTATCGCTGGCAAGCCAGCTCCCACAGGTCTCTACCCGGCTTAACTTCCTGGGGCTTTGTTCAGCGCCGCTTCCGCTTCGGCGATCTGTGCCTGGCGTTTGCTGATCATGTCGCCGATCGGTGGGCCCTGGAAGCGCCGGGCTTCGAAGCCGAACCAGACGATTGCAGTCAGGATCAGAAAGCCGATGGTGATGTACAGCGCCCAGTCGTTCGGGGGCTGGATGCCGATGATGAAGATCACTGCCATCGAGATGATCGACGCAATCGCAAACAGCGAGTACCAGCCGCGTCCCATGTTCCAGGGGCCCATGGTCGGCCACTTCGCCGTGCCGTAGGTGAACAGGCCGAGCACGATCGGGATGATGAAGGAGAAGAACAGGAAGATCACCGTGCAGGAGACCACGATGGTGTAGACCGGGGTGGCGCCGATCGAGATCACCGATGAGCCCCAGTCGAACAATACCGCCAGGGTCGCGCCGGTCCAGATCGCGGCGACCGGGCTGCGGAAGGTCGGCGAGACCGAGGCCAGGGTTTTCGAAAAGGGCAGGCCGCCATCCCGAGAGAAGGCGAAGATCATGCGTGACACCGAGGTCACGGTCGCCAATCCGCAGAGCACCTGGGAAATGAAAATCGCCACGTACAGCGCGAGTTTGACGTTGGGGTTGACCTGGGTGTCCATGGCCCAGAAAAACACGTTCCAGCCCTGTTTCGCCGCTTCGTCCAGGCTCGGCAACAGCAGCACGAACGAGCACAACATGACCCAACCGAACAGCAACGACCAGACCACCGACATCACCATGCCCCGGGGCACCGACATGGCCGCGTTGCGGGTTTCCTCGGAGGTGTGCGCCGAAGCGTCGTAACCGGTAATGGTGTAGATCGGCAGCAGCAGGCCGAGCATGAAGATCCAGGCATTCGACGCCTCGGGCCAGACATTGCCGCCAGCCGCGCCGGAATAGTTGCCGAAGGTCCACAGCCGGGCGAACTCATAGCTGGGCGCCGAGACCAGGCAAACGATCGTCAGCGCCAGGGCCGTGGCGAAGATCAAGTAGCCGGAAAAGTCGGTGAGCTTTGCCGTCAGGCCAATGCCCAAGTGGTTGCACAGGGCCTGGAGGCCGGTGAGGACCGCCAGGAAAATCACCCTGACCGTGGTGGTGTCCTCCATGCCCAGCGCCGGTCCGAAGGCGCCGAAAAAGAAGTAGTAGGTGCCGACGTTGATGGCGCCGAGCACGGTCACCAACCCCAGTAGATTGAACCAGGCGGTCAGCCAGCCGGTGAAGCGGTTACCCAGGATCGAGCCCCAGTGATACAACCCGCCAGCGGTGGGGTAGGCCGAGGAAATCTGCGCCATGGCCAGGGCAAATACCCCGGAGATCAGGCAGCCAAGCGGCCAGCCGATGCCAATTGCCGCACCGCCTGCCCCCGAGGTGCCCTGGGCCAGGGAGTTGATGCCGCCGGAGAGGATGCAGATGATCGAAAAGGAAATCGCAAAGTTGGAGAAAACCCCCATTCGTCGCGAGAGTTGCTGGGCGTAGCCCATGCTGTGCAGCACCTTGACGTCGTCGTCATGGGGGGTGCCGCTATCGGGCTGGCTGGCTGGTTTCATGTGGGTGCCCCTTCAGGTTTTGATACGCATCCACCCGCGCTGACAGCGCCGGATGGCTTGGCTTTCAACCCCTTGTCGTACTGCTCCTGTCACTGCTGGGTAAACCCTGTCCCGGCCCGTGGTCGGGCCATGGCCAGGTGACTGCTCTAGAGGCGACCGTGATAGGCCGCGGCAAATATCTGCGCCGCACCCTCGCGGGTCAGGGGCAGCGGATTGCCTCCTGCGCAGGGGTCGACCACGGCCATGTCGGCGATCAGTCCAGCCTGGCGATCGTCCACCCCCAGTTCAACCAGGGTATGGGGCACGTCGATGTCCTTGCGCAACTTGAGGACGAAGGCCAGGAAGCTGTCGAACCCGGGAGCGGGCAGGCCCAGGTAGGCCGCCAGGCGGGTGATGCGTTCCTCGATGGCCGGGCGGTTGAACGCCAGGACATAGGGCATGAAAGTGGCGTTGGTCATGCCGTGGTGGGTGTCGTACAGCGCCCCCACCGGATGCGACAGTGCGTGCATGCCGCCTAGACCTTTCTGGAAGGCGGTGGCGCCCATGGCGGCGGCCGCGAGCATGTTGGCGCGGGCTTCGAGGTCGGCTGGGGTGCGCACGGCACGGACCAGGGCCCCGGCCACCAGGCGTATGCCTTCTACTGCAATGCCGTCGGCCATCGGGTGGAAACCGGGGGCGCAGTAGGCTTCCAGGCAGTGGGCAAATGCATCCATGCCGGTGCCAGCGGTGATCTTGGCCGGCATGCCAACACTCAGGGCCGGGTCGCTGATGACCACCCGCGGGAGCATTTTCGGGTGGAAAATGATGCGCTTGGTGTGGCTGCGTTCATCGATGATCACCGCGGCCCGGCCGACTTCGGAGCCGGTCCCGGCCGTGGTCGGCACGGCAATGATTGGGGCGATGCGGCTGTCGTCGGCGCGGGTCCAGTAGTCGCCGATGTCTTCGAAGTCCCAGACCGGCCGGCTCTGACCGCTCATGAAGGCGATGAGCTTGCCCATGTCCAGGCCACTGCCGCCGCCGAAGGCAATCACCCCGTCGTGCTGGCCGGTGCGCCAGGCCTCCAACCCACCCGCCAGGTTGGCTTCCACCGGGTTGGGCTTGAGGTCGCTGAACAGCGCCACGCCTAGACCGGCGGCGCGCAGGGCGTCGACTGCCGCCACCGTGATCGGTGCCCGTGCCAGGCCGCTGTCGGTGACCAGCAACGGGCGCTGGATGCCCTGGCTGCGGCAGACGTCGGCCAGTTCGGCAATGCGCCCGACACCGAAGCGCACGCTGGTGGGGTAGTTCCAGTTTCCCGTCAGGCTCATGGTTCAGATCTCGTGGCGCAGATGAAAGGATTTGGCGCGGGTCAGGTGTTCATAGCCCAGGCTCGACAGGGTGACGCCGCGCCCGCTGTTTTTCACCCCGGTCCAGGCCAGGGCCGGGTCCAGGTAATCGCAGCGGTTCATGAACAGGGTGCCGGTGTCGATCGCGTTGCCCAGCTGTTCGGCAGCGGCCAGGTCCTGGGTCCAGAGCGAGGCGCTGAGGCCAAACTCGCTATCGTTGATCAGGGCGAGGGCTTCTTCGTCGCTGCGCACCGGCATGATGCCCACCACCGGGCCAAAACTTTCGTCGCGCATCAGCGCCATCCTATGGCTGACATCCACCAGGACCTGGGGCGCGAGGTAAGCACTGCCTGGCACGTCGGCGGGAAAATCTTCGGGCTTGATCAAGGCCCGGGCACCCTGGTCCAGGGCCTGGGCGATTTGTCCACGGACCAGGTCCGCGGCCTGGGGCGTAACCATCGGACCCAGCGTGGTGGCTGGGTCCAGCGGGTTGCCCAGCACGTACTGGCGGGTCAGGGCGACAAACCGTTCGACGAAGGCGGGGAAGAGGCTGGCGGCGACATAAATGCGCTCGACAGCGCAACAGCTTTGCCCGCAGTTGAAGAAGCTGCCATCCACCAGGTTCTCCACCGCGTGGTCGAGGTTGGCGTCTGCGCGAACGTAGGCCGGATCCTTGCCGCCGAGCTCCAGGCCGACGCCGAGGAAACCGTCGACGGCCGCCCGTTGCATGTCCTTGCCGCCGCCCACGGAACCGGTGAAGTTGACCCGCTGGACCTGGCCGCCAGCGATCATCTGTGCGGTATCCAGGTGGCTGAGCAGCAGGTTGTGGAACAGCCCTTCGGGCAGGTTGGCGCGGCGAAAGGCCTCGGCGAAACGCTCGCCCACCAGCAGGGTTTGCGAGGCGTGTTTGAGGATCACGCTGTTGCCCGCCATCAGCGCCGGAATAATGCTATTCACGGCGGTCAGGTAGGGGTAGTTCCACGGCGCGACCACCAGCACCGTACCTAGCGGCTCGCGACTGATCCAACGGCGAAACCCGGCGCTCGGTTCCGGCTCGACCGCCGCTAATGCCTGCGGTGCCAGCGCGATCATGTGCCGGGCCCGTTCGGCAAAACCGCGCAGCTCGCCCGCGCCAAAACGCACCGGACGGCCCATCTGCCAGGCCAGCTCCGGGACGATCTCGGCCTGCATCGCCAGCATCGCGTCCACGGCGGCGCTGCACAACGCCGCACGCTCGTCTAGCGAGCGGCGCTTCCACAGTGCCTGGGCGCTGGCGGCGCTCGCCAGGGCCTGCTCGATCTGCCCGGCATCGGCGCGCTGACGCTCGGCGTAGACCCGGCCGTCGACCGGGGAAATCAGTTGGATGGTCGAAGTCATGGCGGTCTCAATAGCGCTCGAAGCCGCGCTGCAATTCCCAATCGGTAATGCGCCGGTCGTACTCTTTCTGCTCCCATTCGGCGGTGTGTACGTAATGGTCGATCACGTCGTCACCGAACGCTTCGCGCAACATGCCCGAGCCCTTGAGCGCGGCGCAGGCCTCGCGCAGGGTCTTGGAGACTTCCGGCAAATGACTGTCGACATAGGCATCGCCCTCGAAGGGCGCGGCCAGCTCGAGCTGCTCGTCGATCCCGGCCAGACCTGCGGCGATCAGGGCGGCGAAAGCGAGGTAGGGATTGAGGTCGGCGCCGCCGATCCGGCATTCGATACGGATGGATTTACTGCCCTCGGCGCACAGGCGAAAGCCGGCGGTGCGATTGTCCAGGCTCCAGACGGCGCGCGTGGGCGCAAAGGTGCCGGCCTGGAAGCGCTTATAGGAGTTGATGTAGGGCGCAAGAAAACAGGTGATGTCGTTGGCGTACTTGAGCTGCCCGGCCACCCAGGCACGCATCAGTTTTGACATGCCGAACTCGGCCTTGGCCTCGAAGAACAGCGGCTTCTTGCCGTTTTTGTCCCACAGAGAATTGTGGATGTGGCTGCTGGAGCCGGCGGCGTCGTAGCGCCACTTGGCCATGAAGGTGATCGCCTTGCCTTGCAGTTGGGCGATCTCCTTGCAGGCGTGCTTGATGATGACGTGGTGGTCGGCCATGGTCAGGGCATCGGCGTAGCGGATGTTGATCTCTTCCTGCCCCGGGCCCCATTCACCCTTGGAGTTCTCCACGGGAATGCCGGAGGCCTGCAGGTGCTTGCGGATCGCCCGCAGTACCGGTTCCTCGCGGGTGGTCTGCAGGATGTTGTAGTCCTCGATGTAGTGCCCGGCGGTTTTTGGCTGGTGGTAGTTGCGCTGGTGGATGGCCTCGTAGCTCTCGTCGAACAGGTAGAACTCCAGTTCCGAGGCGAACATGCCGGTGTAGCCGCGCTGGCGCAGGCGTTCGACCTGTTTCTTGAGGATCGCCCGCGGGCTGTGGGGCAGGTCCTGGCGGTGGTGATGGTCGAGTACGTCGCACAGCACCAGGGCCGTGCATTCCAGCCACGGCACGCGGCGCAGGGTGCTCATGTCGGGCTTGAGCACAAAGTCGCCGTAGCCTTTGCTCCAGCTGGCGGCCGCGTACCCGGGCACCGGCTCCATGTCGATGTCGTCGGCTAACAGGTAATTGCAGCAGTGGGTTTCTTCGTGACCGCTGTCGATGAAAAACTCGACCTGGAAGCGCTTGCCCACCAGGCGCCCCTGCATGTCGACCATGCACACCAGCACGGTATCGATTTCGCCATTGGCAGCGGCGCGCTTGAGTGCTTCGAAGCTTAGGAGGGGCTCGGTCATCACGGCAAATCCTGCGGCAAGGAGGAGGGCAGTCTGATCAGTCGTTGCAGACGCTCTCCAGAAAACCCCAAAACCTGCAGCATGAGCATCGTGTGCAATGAGCTGCTCAAAGCTTAGCTCACTGTCGCCAAGCGCAAGTCTGGCCGAGCAAAAGCTGGAAAAAACTGCCCGGGAACGCCGCTCATGGCCATTACTTATGAGCAAGTAGCTGTTTTCAAACAAATTTGTTAAAAAAAAGCTTCCCAGGCTCGAACAAACTTGGTAAATTTCCGCGCATTCTTGCACTGGCCTTTACCGGGTCGTCAGTCGTGCAAGGGTTCAGCAAGTGAGTGCCCAGCACTCGTCGCTACATCTACAGGGGCGTCGCCAAGCGGTAAGGCAGCAGGTTTTGATCCTGCCATGCGTTGGTTCGAATCCAGCCGCCCCTGCCATTTTCCAAAGCAATCTGTCTCGTAAAATCTGCTGCGCCGGCCTGGGTCGTGACGCGGGTTTTTCCGTGCCTGGGATTTTTTTCCAGCGGATCACTCAGCGTGGGCGCGATGGGGCGGTAGACTGCGGGACTTTTTCCCCCTCAAGCAGGAGCACCCATGGCTAATCAAGACCTGACCTTCATCCCCGATCCGGACGCCGATTCGATCTCTTCCGACGTTGCCGGTTTCGCTGGCCTGCTGGTTTCCACCCAGATTCCTACTCGCGCCGACGGCAGCCTGGAGCTGGGTGATATCGAGTTGCAGAGCGAGTGCACCTTGCAGGCGCTGAAAGTCGCTCTGGAGAAGGCCGGCAGTTCCATGGACCGGGTGCTGCACCTGACCATCTACCTCACCGACATGGCCGACCGCGCCGCCTTCAACCAGGTGTACCAGCGCTTCTTCGCCAAGCCATGGCCAGTCCGCGCCGCCGTGGGCGTGGCCGCCCTGGCGGTTGAAGGGATGCGTGTGGAAGTCACCGCGATGGCCGCCAAGGCCTGAGTCGACGGGCTCGGACGGCGGCCTTGCCCAGGCAACGGCCGCCACCTGGCAGCACACGGGTGCCGCTCCGGCGATTCGCCGCTACAATGCGCACCTACCGTGACAAGTCGACTAAAAAAATATGTCCCTGCCTAAACATCATCTGGAATTACTCAGCCCCGCCCGCGATGTCGCCATTGCCCGCGAGGCCATTCTGCATGGCGCCGACGCCGTGTACATCGGTGGACCGAGCTTCGGTGCGCGGCATAACGCCTGCAACGAAGTGAGCGAAATCGCCGGTTTGGTGGAATTTGCCCGGCGCTACCATGCCCGGGTGTTCACCACCATCAACACCATCCTGCACGACAACGAGCTGGAGCCGGCCCGCAAGCTGATCCATCAGCTCTACGATGCCGGCGTCGACGCGCTGATCGTCCAGGACCTGGGGGTGATGGAGCTGGACATCCCGCCGATCGAGCTGCACGCCAGCACCCAGACCGACATCCGCACCCTGGCCCGGGCCAAGTTCCTCGACCAGGCCGGCTTCTCCCAGCTGGTGCTGGCGCGCGAGCTGAACCTGCAGGAGATCCGCGCGATTGCCGACGAGACTGACGCGGCGATCGAGTTCTTCATCCATGGCGCCTTGTGCGTGGCCTTTTCCGGCCAGTGCAACATTTCCCATGCGCAGAACGGCCGCAGCGCCAACCGGGGCGACTGCTCCCAGGCCTGCCGCCTGCCGTATACCCTCAAGGACGACCAGGGTCGTGTGGTCGCCTTCGAGAAGCATTTGCTGTCGATGAAGGACAACAACCAGAGCGCCAACATCCGCGCCCTGGTGGAAGCCGGCGTGCGCTCGTTCAAGATCGAGGGGCGCTACAAGGACATGGGCTACGTGAAGAACATCACGGCCTACTACCGCCAGCGCCTGGATGATGTGCTCGAAGACCGTCCGGACCTGGCCCGCGCCTCCAGCGGCCGCACCGCGCACTTCTTCCTGCCGGACCCGGAAAAGACTTTCCACCGTGGCAGCACCGACTACTTCGTCAGTGACCGCAAGATCGACATTGGCGCCTTCGACACGCCGACCTTTACCGGCCTGCCGGTGGGCATCGTCGAAAAAGTTGGCAAGCGCGATTTGCAAGTGGTCACGCAAGAGCCGCTGTCCAACGGAGACGGCCTCAACGTGCTGATCAAGCGCGAAGTGGTGGGCTTTCGAGCCAACATCGCCGAGGCCAAGGGCGAGTTCGAGGAGGACGGCGAGAAGCGCTACCGCTATCGCGTCGAGCCCAACGAGATGCCGGCGGACTTGTACAAGGCCCGGCCAAATCACCCGCTCAATCGCAACCTCGACCACAACTGGCAGCAAGCCCTGCTCAAGACCTCCGCCGAACGCCGAGTTGGCGTTGACTGGCACGTGCAGCTGCGTGAAGAGCGCCTGGAGCTGAAGGCCACCAGCGAGGAGGGCATCAGTGCCAGCGTCGCCCTTGAAGGCCCGTTCGGCGTCGCCAACAAGCCGGAACAGGCCCTGGAACAGCTGCGCGACCTGCTCGGTCAACTGGGCACTACCCAGTACCACGCCGCAGCGATCAAGCTGGATGCGCCCCAGGCCTACTTCATCCCCAACTCCCAGCTCAAGGCGGCGCGCCGCGACGTCATCGAAGCGCTGACCGCAGCCCGGGTCGACGCCCATCCCAGGGGGGGACGCAAGGCCGAGACCAGTCCGCCGCCGGTGTATCCGGAGTCCCACCTGTCGTTCCTGGCCAACGTCTACAACCAGAAAGCCCGGGACTTCTATCATCGCCATGGGGTCAAACTGATCGACGCGGCCTTCGAGGCCCACGAGGAGACCGGCGAGGTGCCGGTGATGATCACCAAGCACTGCCTGCGGTTCTCCTTCAACCTGTGCCCGAAACAGGCCAAGGGCGTCACCGGCGTGCGCACCAAGGTCGCGCCGATGCAACTGATCCACGGCGACGAAGTGCTGACCCTGAAGTTCGACTGCAAACCCTGCGAGATGCACGTGGTCGGCAAGATCAAGGGCCACATCCTCGACCTGCCGCAGCCGGGCAGTGGCGTGCAACAGCAGGTAGTCGGGCACATCAGCCCGGCGGACCTGCTCAAGACCATCGTCCGCGCCCCTCACTGAGTGCCGGGCGAACGCGATGCCAAGGCGTCGCGTTCGCCTGTCGGGCAAAGAAGGGGCAGGTTCACTTCGAGATACACCTCTCGGCGGCCTGCTGCTCCAAGTCAGCAGTTGACGGTGTAAGATGCCCAACAAATATCCACCATCGAGGTTGCCATGACCGGGATATCCCTGATCCTGCCGGAAGACCTATCAAACTCCCTCGCCGATCTGGCCAAGACCAACGGGCAAAGCGCGAGCTATCTCGCGATGGACGTTCTTCGCGATTACATCGCGCATGAGCGTGCGCTGACTGCACAGATCGAATTGGCAGTAAAAGAAGCCGACGAGGGCAAATTTGCCACTGAGGACCAGGTAGCAGCGATGCGTGCTCGTCGCTGGAGCCGTAGTGCGGGTTGAGTGGCTGGAAAGAGCCCTGAAGAACCTGGAAGACGAAGCTAGCTACATTGCCCTTGAAAATCCCAAGGCTGCCAACGACTTTTCCGATGCTGTCTTCGCCAGTGTAGAAAAACTGGCCCGGTTTCCAGCTATGGGCCGTGAAGGCCGGGTCAAAAACACACGTGAATGGGCGGTGCCCAACTGGTCCTATCTCATTCCCTATCGAATACGCGATGATCGCCTTCAAGTTCTTGGCGTATTCCACACACGACAGCGCCCACGTTCCGAGTGGTGATGTCGGCGAAATCTGATCCGTCTCGTCACTCCTTCGTCGCACCGCGCTCAAGTAACCCCTGCCCATCCTAGAGTGTTATCTGTTGATTGCGTCCCCGCTATGCAGCACCCAGGATAAGAGCTGCTACGCTTGAACCATTAGCTTTGGCGCTTTCTAGCCTACCGCCGCACCTGTTTTCTGCGGGCTGATGGAACAGTCGAATTATCAGGTCCTGTGCCCAAGCGAATCAGACTTCGTTGAGCGTAGGAGGGCACATGCCCCCGCCAAAAAGCAGGCCTGCCGCCGGCAATCCAGAGCCGTCGGACGACACCGGCGACGAACAGGTTTTTCAGTCGCGCAAAGAGCGGCTGTACGCCGGTGCGTTATTGCGCGAGCGCCTGCCCCATGGCCAACACGCCCAGTGGAAGCCCGCCCGCAAGCAGCGTAACGCCATCGAGCTGCTCGAAGAATCCAACCGCTATCGATTGCCCAACCTGGTGCCGGTGCGCTACGGCCGCATGCTGCGCAGCCCTTTCACCTTCTTGCGCGGCTCTGCCGGGTTGATGGCCCATGACCTGGCGGCTACCCCGACGACCGGCATCCAGGTCCAGGCCTGCGGCGATTGCCACCTGATGAACTTCGGCTTGTTCGCCACCCCCGAGCGCAACCTGATTTTCGACATCAACGACTTTGACGAAACCCTGCCCGCGCCCTGGGAGTGGGATGTCAAACGCCTGGCGATCAGCTTTGCCGTCGCCGCGCGCGACAACGACCTCGGCGACAAAGAAGCGCGAGCCATTGCCGCCGGTTGCGTGGGCGCCTACCGCGAGCACCTGCGCAGGTTTTCCAGGATGAACCCGATGGACGTCTGGTACGACTGCCTGGACGCGCAAACGATCATCGACATGGCGCCCAATGCGCAGATCAAGAAAATCCGCGAGCAAGTGGTCGCCAAGGCCCGGATGCGGGTCGGCGATTACCTCTACCCCAAGATCAGCGGCGAAGTCGGCGGGCGCCGACGCCTGATCGATCAACCGCCGATCCTGTTTCATGTGTATGAAAAGGGTTTCATGCGCAACGTCCAACTGACGCTGCAGGACTATCGGCTGTCACTGCCCCATGAGCGGCGCGTGCTGTTCGATCGTTACCGCCTGGAAGACATTGCGGTCAAGGCGGTGGGCATCGGGAGCGTCGGTACCTACTGTTTTGTCGGCCTGTTCTTTTCCGCGGAAAATCACCCGTTGCTCCTGCAGTTCAAGGAGGCCTGTCCGTCGGTCCTGGCGCCCTATGCCGGCAAGAGCAACTACGACAACCACGGTCAGCGAGTGGTCACCGGGCAGCGCCTGATGCAGTCCTCCAGCGATATCTTCCTGGGCTGGACCCGCAGCCAGAACGGTCGCTGTTTTTTTGTCCGGCAGTTGCGTGACATGAAAATGTCCGCGCCGATTGAAGGCGTATCCGCCGCGCGGATGAAAATGTACGCCCAGTGGTGCGGCCTGACCCTGGCCCGCGCCCACGCCAAATCCGGCGATGCGGCGCTCATCAGTGGTTACCTGGGCAAGACCGACTCCTTCGACCAGGCCATCGGCAAATTTGCCATCGCCTATGCCGATCAGAATGCCGCCGACCATGGCACGCTGCTGGCCGCCGAAAAATCCGGGCGGATCATCGCGTTGCGAGAAGAGGAGTGAGGCGCGGCGCTGATGTCGCACCGGGCCCCAGCAGGAGATAACCATGCGCAAACTTATCGTTGCCGCGTTCATCAGCCTGGATGGGGTGATGCAAGCCCCCGGCGGGCCACAGGAAGATACCTGCGGCGGCTTCCGCTATGGCGGCTGGATCGTGCCTTATGTCGACCCGGTCTCGGGCCAGGCGATACAGACACTGTTTTCCCAGCCGTTCGAATTGCTGCTGGGGCGCCGGACCTACGACATCTTCGCCGCCTATTGGCCGCAGTACAGCCAGGCCGATGCCGATCACCGCACTATCGCCGACCTGTTCAACAGCGTGCCCAAACATGTAGCCACCCATCACCCCGAGACCCTGGCCTGGCACAACAGCCATGGATTGCAGGGCAACCTGACGGAGTCGATACGCGCGCTCAAGCAGGAGCAGGGCGGTCAACTGTTGACCCAGGGCAGTGGTGATCTGGTGCGCCAACTGCTGGCCGCAGGCTTGGTGGACGAACTGCGGCTGATGATATTTCCGATCCTGCTGGGCAAGGGCAAGCGCCTGTTCGACCACAGCGCCCAAGCGGCGGCTTTCACCCTGGTGGAGTCCAGCAGCACCCCCGGCGGCGTGCTGCTGACCCGTTACGTGTACTGCGGTGAGGTGGGCACGGGAACCTTTGACGAGCCCGGCCCAGGCGGCTAAGCGCGTTACTCTTCGTCCGGCCCGACTTCCTTCCAGCTGTCATCCGGGTCAAAGACGGTCATCCCCTGGGCCAGCTTCTCGCTGTCCGGCCCCAGGTCTTTTTCGAACACCTGGCCTTCATGGCTGATCATGAAGCTCATCACCCCGGTGTCGGCGTATTTTGCCGGCCAGGCGATCAGGGCAAACCCCCGGCTCATCTTGTCGCCGATCAGGTAGCTGTAGGCACCGCCCGGGGCCGAGGGTCCCTGGCCATGCAGGATGCGGAAGTGATAACCGTGCCAATCCTCGCCGGCAACGGTCTTGCCGAAGGAGGGGCCCAGCGGGCTGATCTGGCCGCTGTCGTCGTCTGCCCAATAGAGCCCGTCATGCAGGCCCGGGTGGCTGAAGAGGTTTTGCGCATACTCCAGGGCACCATCGCCGTCACGGTCGATTGAGGCATATTCCATCTGCGCATCGTGATAGGCCAGCGCCGCCTGTACCGCAGAGAGTTCGTTGCGGCCTATGCGCCGGGCCCGGACTTCGGCGCCGCCGGCCTTGATGTCGAAGCGCCAACCGTTGGCGCTTTTGACCAGGGGGATCGGCAGCGTCCAGTGGTTGCTGCCGACCGACAGCAGCGCCTTGCCGTCGCTGGTTTGCTCGATCTGATGCTGTTCGTGGTACTGCTTGATGAACGCATCGACATCCTGGCGTTCGGCACCTTCACGCGGGATGAAACTACGCCACTCATTGCCCAGCAACGCCGTCAGGCGCTCGTGGTCGGCGTGTTTGCTGCCCAACGCTTCGACGAACGACTGGGCGGCCTGTTCAGGCGTGGCAAATTCCTGCTGGGCGCTGGCCAGGCACGACCAGGCCAGGCCGACAGTCAGCCCCAGGGCATGCAGGAGCCGGCCGGTGAGTGGCTTGCTGCGAGGATGGTTATTCAACGACGGCTCCCCCGTTGGCGCGCGGGTGCGCTGGATGGTCGACTGATTTGATGGCCAGCGGCGCGCGAGGCGCTGGGGCGCTGCGCGGAGACTTGGCTGGCACGGCCACGATTGGCCTGGGCGTTGACCTGGGACGGTGAGCGCGCGCCGGCGAAGGCATTGTTGCGCGCCGCGCCCTGAGTGGCGGCCGGGCGTTTTTGCGTGGTTTGGCGCGCCTGCGCCGGCCGCTGGTCGCGCTGGTTGACCTGCCGGTTGTGCTGGCGCGGCTGCTGATTGTCGCGGGTGGTCCGGGGCGTGCCCTGGCTGCGGTCCGTGGTCCGTGGCCGCTCGTTACTCGCTTGCATGCGGTTGCCCGCCGAGGCACCGGACTGGGCTTCGCGCACCCGGTCACGGGCTTCGCGGTTGCTGGTGGCGGGGCGTTCGATACCGTGCTTGTCCATCGAGCTGCGGGCGTTTTCCCGAGCCTGGGCGCGCTGGGCGTTGTCCCCGCGGTAGGCCTCACGCTGAGTGGCGCCGTCCAGTTGGCGACCGTATTGCTGGCGGCTGCGGTTGTCGCGATAGGGCACGCCATTGCGGTGCGCGGAGTTGTGCTGCCACTTGTTCTGATTGTTGCTGATGCGGTTGTTGGCATTGATGTTGTTGTAGCGATCGACGTCGATGTCGATATCGTTGTCGTCCCAGTCACATTCGCCCCACAACGCCCCGACGATCGCCACGCCGGTGCCGAACGCCAACCCGGCCATCAGCGCCGAACCCGGGTAATAGGCGGGCGGCGGCGGATAGTAGGCCGGTGGCGAGGCCGGGTAGGGCCAGGTGCCGTAGGTGGTGGTCGGGTTGTAGGTGGGTACGTACACCACCTGCGGGTCGGCGGGCTGGATGATGATGGTCGAGGAACTGCTGGCCGGGGCGGGCGCCGAACTGCTGGAGCTGGCGGCTGGAGCCGGGGCAGCGGCCTGGACCGTGACGTTCTGGTACTGGTTGCTCTGCAGGTTACCGGCGGTTTGCGCCTGGCGGCGCAAGCGTTGCACGCCCTCCATGACGTCGTCGGGCTGCGCCAGGAAGGCATCCCCCAGGCGTTGGACCCAGACCGGATCCTGGCCCAGCGTGACCATGACCTGGGGAAACGCGACCAGCGCCTGCACGCTCGGGTCCCACGGCTGGCTCGCCACCTGCTTGACCGCGTCATCGCCCTTGGCGTCCGGGTGGGCCTTGGACCAGGTCACCGCCTCGGCGATTTCCCCGGGGTAGGTGCTGGCCATCAGCAGTTGGGCCAGCAGGGGGTCGGGATACAGGGCAATAGGCGCCAGCATCTGGTCGAGCTGTTCCTGGGTAAACACCGGGTCCTTGGTCGCTGCCGTGACCGGCGCTGGCGCAGTGGTGCTGGCGGGTGGACTGGCGGCCGGCGCTACGCTTTGTGCCTGGCTGGCCGCTGCACTGACAAAAAGGACGGCTGAGAACGCGTAAATTAATGGAATGCGCATTGCAACTCCATGGGCTCAGGCAGGTTGAGAGGGGTGATTCAAAACCAGGGAAGTGTCAGCCGACTGTGCAAGCCGCAGGCGTCGGTGTCGATGCCGTTCGCTAATAGTAGCAAAGCTTAAAAAACTGCCAGGAAACTCCCGTTCTTTTCCGCACGCAACGGTTCGGCAAGTGCGCAAAACTGCAACTACGCTTTCCAGCGCCAGGCTGGAAATGCCGCCTGGGGATGCCAATGTCTGGCGAGGGAGCGGCCTGCGATGAATAGCCAACCGAGTCATTACACCCGTGCGACCTTGCTGGTGGTCGACGACACGCCCGATAACCTGTTGCTGATGACCGACCTGCTCAAGGATCGCTATCGGGTCAAGGTCGCCAATAGCGGGGAAAAAGCCTTGCGCCTGCTCCAGGGTGACTCGCTGCCGGACCTGATCCTGCTGGACGTGATGATGCCTGGGCTGTCCGGGCATGAAGTGGCCAGGCGTCTCAAGGACGATCCTCATACCCGCGAAATTCCGATTATTTTCCTCACCGCCATGGCCGGCACCGAGGACGAGATTCATGGCCTGGAGCTGGGCGCGGTCGACTACATCACCAAGCCGATCAGGCCGGCACTGGTGCTGGCGCGGGTCGACACCCAGCTCAAGCTGAAGGCGGCGGCCGACTTCCTGCGTGATCACAACGACTACCTCGAACAGGAAGTGCAGCGTCGCACCCGCGAGGTGGTCGCCATCCAGGACGTGGCGATCCAGGCCATGGCCTCCCTGGCGGAGACGCGCGACAACGAAACCGGCAATCACATCCGCCGCACCCAGCACTACGTCAAGGTGCTGGCCGAACATCTGCAGGATCACCCGCGTTTCCGGCACTTTCTCAGCGTGGCGACCATCGAGTTGCTGTTCAAGTCGGCGCCCCTGCACGACATCGGCAAGGTCGGCATTCCCGACCATATCCTGCTCAAGCCGGGACGCTTTAGCGCAGAGGAATTCGAGATCATGAAGAGCCACACCACCCTTGGGCGTGACGCCATCCAGCGGGCCGAGGACCAGTTGGGCATACGCGCCGAGTTCCTCAGCCTGGCCAAGGAGATCGCCTACAGCCACCAGGAAAAGTGGGATGGCAGCGGCTATCCCCAGGGGCTGGTGGCGGACGCTATCCCCATCAGCGCCCGGTTGATGGCGGTGGCCGACGTCTATGACGCGCTTATAAGCCGGCGTGTGTATAAGGCGGGGATGCCCCATGAGCAGGCTGTCGAGATCATCACTCAGGGGCGCGGCAGCCACTTCGACCCGGACATCTGCGATGCCTTCCTGGCCTGCTGTGAACAGTTCCAGGAGATCGCCCAGCGTTTCGCCGATACCGACCAGGACATGGCCGTGCAGTTGGCGGCCCTGCAACGCAGCGGGCAGACGCCTTGACCCCGCGCGTGCGGGGCTTTTTCGATCAGGTTCACGAGGATAGGTAATGGCTGGATTTCGCACCCTGCTCGAGCGTCTCGCGCTGCTGCACAAACTGCTCCTGGGATTCGCCGCGCTGCTGCTGTTGGTGCTGGTGCTCGGCGTGCAAAGCCTGCGCACTCAGCAATCGCTGAAGCAGGACATGCAAAACCTCTATCTGCAGGAACTGGTCGGCATGGAGTACCTGCATGAAGCGCGGGTGCAACTGCCCCATTTGATGCAAACCCTGCAGCGGGCGGTGGGCACCGACAGTGCGCAGATCCGCGTCGAAGCCCTGCAGCAGTTGGCTGACAACCGGCAACGCCTGCAATTGGCCCTGGCCCAGGCCAAGGTCACCCTCAAGCGCCCGGAGAACCTCGCGCGCCTGGCCGAGATCGACCTGATGCTGCAACAGTTGCAGCGCTACAGCGAACAGGCTTTTGTGTTGATCGACCAGGGTCGGCAGAGTCAGGCGCTATTGCTGCTTAACAGCAGCGAGTTCCAGAGGATCGCCCGGCAGGCCGACAGTCATTTGTACGGTATTGCGCAAATCAAGGAAGCCTCGATTCGCGACACGGCCAAGGGCATTGTCGAGTACGCCGAACGCAGCACCTTGCTGACCTACATCCTGTTGTTCGGTGGCCTGTCGTTGGCGTTGTTGCTGTCGTGGCTGGCCAGCCAGTCGATCCGCAACCCGCTGAATCGGGTGCGGGTGGCGGTCGATCAACTGGCCGCCGGGCAGCTCGACCAGCCGATCCCCCACACCGACCTGAACAATGAAACCGGGGACCTGGCGCGGGCCATCGCCCAACTGCAGACCGAGTCCCAGCAACTGGAGCGCCAGCGCTGGATCAAGGGCCATATCGCCCAATTGCAGATCGACCTGCAGCAGGCCGACACCCCGGACGAACTGGCGCAGGTATTCCTGCTGCACATCGCGGGCCTGCACGGCATCTGCCAGGCGGTGCTGTACAGCGCCCAGGAAGACGCCGCCACGCTGCAGCTGATGGGCGGTTATGCCACCGATTCCGAGCACCCACCCAAGGACCAGGTGCCATTCGGCGACGGCCTGTTGGGCCAGTGTGCGCTGGATCGCCAGGTGCGACAGTTGCAGGCGTTGCCGCAGCAGTACTGGCGGTTGCACTCGCCGCTGGGCGAGGTAGCGGCCAGTTGCCTGTTGCTGCAACCGATCGTGCATGGCGAGCGCCTGCTGGGGGTGTTCGAGTTGGCCAGCCTGCAGACTTTGGACGAGCGTGAATGGCTACTGTTGCAGGAGGCCACGCCACGACTGGCCGCCGCGATGGCGATCATGGAGCGCAATCAGGCGGTCAAGACCCTGTTGGCGCAAACCCGACGCCAGGCCAGCGAAGTGGCGCAACAGGCGCTGCAACTGGAGGCCCAGGCCCAGGCGCTGGAAACCCAGCAAGGGGCACTGCGCGCCACCGAAGCCTGGTACCGCGGCATCATCGAAGCGGCGCCCGATGGCATGCTGGTGGTGGACGATGGCGGGCACATCCTGAGGACCAACCGTCAGTTGGATCAACTGTTTGGCTACGCCCCCGGCGAGCTGATCGGCGCGGCCATCGAGCGTCTGGTGCCGCTGGCCAGTCGCGGCCGTCACGTGGCGCTGCGCGACGGTTTCATCGGCCACGGCGACACCCGGCAGATGGGCGCCAACCTCGAAGACCTGCAAGGCGTGCGCAAGGACGGCAGCCTGTTTTCCGCCGAGATCAGCCTGTCACGCTTGCCCAGCCTGGAAGGGAGCGGCATGTGTGTGTGCGCCTCGGTACGCGATGTCAGCGAGCGCCGGCAACTGCAGGCGGCGCTCAAGGCCAGCGAGATCCAGTTGCGCGCGGTCCTCGACAGCAGCCCGGTGGCCATGCTGATCAAAGACGCCGATGGCCGCCCGACCTACAGCAATCCGCAATTCGACCGCTTGTTCGCCAGCCAGCTTGGGCAACTGCAGGGCAGCGACCTGAGCCAATTCTGGGTCGAGCCCGAGGCCCACCAACGGTTTCTCGCCGAGGTGGCACAAGGGGCGGTGCTCAACTTCGAGGCCAGCCTGCAGCGCACCGGCGGTGAGCGTTTCGAGGTGCTGGTGTCGAGCGTCACCCTGACCCAGGGGGAGCGGGGCATGGGGGCCAACTGGTACTTCGATATCACCGATCGCAAGATCGCCGAGGCCCAGGTTCAGCGCGCGCGCGAGACGGCAGAGGAGGCGACCCGGGCCAAGAGCGACTTCCTGGCGACCATGAGCCACGAGATCCGCACCCCGATGAACGCCATCATCGGCATGAGCCACCTGGCCTTGCGCACCGAGCTCGACCATCGCCAGCGCAACTACATCGAAAAGGTCCATCGCTCGGCGGAAAGCCTGCTGGGGATCATCAACGATATCCTCGACTTCTCCCGGATCGAGGCTGGCAAGATGCACCTGGAGCAGATTCCCTTCCACCTAGAAGACGTGCTCGACGGCTTCGCCAACATGATTGGCCTCAAGGCCGAGGACAAAGGCCTGGAACTGCTGTTCAGCATCGCCGCCGAACTGCCCACCGGGTTGATCGGCGATCCGTTGCGCCTCGGCCAGGTGCTGGTCAACCTGGGCAACAACGCGACCAAGTTCACCGAGCAGGGTGAAATCGTGCTCGGCGTGGAGCAGCGCGGTGGTGGGGAAGGCCAGGCGCAGTTGCATTTCTGGGTGCGGGACAGCGGCATCGGCATGAGCACCGAACAGTGCTCGCGCCTGTTCCAGCCCTTCAGTCAGGCAGACAGCTCCACCACCCGCAAATACGGCGGCACCGGCCTGGGCCTGGCGATTTCCCGGCATCTGGTGGAACTGATGGGCGGCGAGATATGGGTCGAGAGCGAGCCGGGCCAGGGCTCGACCTTTCACTTCGAGGTGAGCCTGGGGCTGCAGCGCGAGAGCCATGTGCGGCGCATGCTGACCGCCGAGGAATTGCTCGGCAGCCGGGTGTTGGTGGTTGACGACAACGCCAGCGCGCGGGAAATCCTCTCGACCATGGCTCGCAGTTTTGGTGTCGAAGTCGATGTCGCGCAGAGCGGCCGGACGGCCCTGGCCAAGCTGGTGGACGCCGAAGCCCGGATGCTGCCCTACGACCTGGTGCTGATGGACTGGCGCATGCCCGGCATGGATGGGGTCGAGACGGTGCTGCAGATGCATGCCGCCCAACTGGCACAAACCCCGTCGGTGATCATGGTCACCGCCTTTGGCCGCGAGGAAGCCCGCGAAGAAGCCAGCCGCCACGGTATTCAATTGCCGGTGGTGCTGACCAAGCCGGTGACCCCCTCGACCTTGCTCGAAGCGCTGGGCACGGTTCTCGGCAAGGCGCCCCAGGTCGACACCCGGGCCAACGAGCGCTCCGGCCAAAGCGCCAGCGCCATCGCCAGCCTGCGTGGCGCGCGGGTGCTGCTGGTGGAAGACAACGAACTGAACCGCGAGCTGGCGTGTGAGTTGCTCGAGAGCGCCGGGATCGAACTGTGCCTGGCCGTCCACGGCGCCGAGGCGTTGGAGCAATTGCAGCGCGACTCAGACTTCGACGGCGTGCTGATGGACTGCCAGATGCCAGTGATGGACGGCTACACCGCCACCGGCAAAATCCGCGAGCAGCCGCGCTGGGCCGACCTGCCGGTGATCGCCATGACCGCCGACGCCATGGCGGGCGACCGCGAGCGGGCGCTGGCCTGCGGCATGAACGACCACATCAGCAAACCGCTGAACATCGACGACATGTTCGCCACCCTGGCCAAGTGGATACACCCACGTCCAGGGCGCGGCGCCCCTGCCGCCGAGATGGCCGCGGCCAATGCAACGACCAGCAGCCTGCCCGCCAGCCTGCCCGGGATCGACCTGCACGCCGGCCTCGCCACCTGCATGGGCAAGACCGACCTCTACCTGCGCCTGCTGGGTAAATTCAACGCCAGCCAACAAGGCTTTGACGGCCAATTCCGCAGCGCGCGAACCCAGGCCGATCCAGCGGCGCCAGCCAGACTCGCCCACACCTTGCGCGGCACCGCCGGCAACATCGGCGCCACCGCCCTGGCCCAAGCCGCCGGTGCCCTGGAGCAAGCGTGCCTGCAAGGCGCCAGCGAACCGGACCTGGCCGAACGCCTGGCGGCCGTCGAACAGCACCTGACCCCGCTGCTGGCCGGCTTGGCGCAGCTAAACGAGGCACCGGTAATCGACGTCCCCCCACTGGACAGCGAATGGCACACCCAACTGGCCCACGTCCGCGACCTACTGGCCGAAAGCGACGCCCAAGCCCTGAGCGCCTTGCACACCCTGCAAGGACTGGCATCAGGCCCACGAGTGGCCGAACAGTTAAATCAAGTGATGCAACAAGCCCAATCCTACGACTTCGACCAAGCCCTGGAGCTCCTGGAAAACCTGTCCTGACCAACTGACGGAGATAGAGCCGGGCGCCAAATCACTACAATCCACCCTCCCCAACGCTAAGCTATCCTCAGCACCCCGGAGCCCCACCCAAAAAGGATCAACATGACACTAACGGCCAAAACCCTGCTCGAGGTCGCACTGGCCAACCCAGTCAACGCACTCATCACCGCCCGCCTACCCGCACTCGGCCTGAACCAATGCATGCTCACCGCCGGCTGCCTGTTCCAGGCCATCTGGAACCAACAGGCGCAACGCCCCCTGGACTGGGGCGTAAAGGACTACGACATCTTCTACTTCGACCCAGACCTGTCCTGGGAAGCCGAAGACCAGGTGATCCAGGCCGGCCGCCAACTGTTCCACGACCTCGACGTCAACATCGAATTGAAGAACCAGGCCCGTGTCCACCTGTGGTACCGCCAGCGATTCGGCAGCGACTATCCGCAATTGCACTCAACCCGGGACGGCGTCGACCGCTACCTGATCGCCGGCACCTGCATCGGCCTGGACATCACCAGCGGCGAACTCTACGCCCCCCATGGCCTGGCCGACACGCAGCAGGGGCTACTGCGGATCAACCGGAAGAACCCCAAGCCCGAGCTGTTTGCCCAGAAGGCACAGAGTTACCAGCAGCGCTGGCCTTGGCTGAAGGTTGTGGATTACTGCTCTTGAGAACGAGGCGAATCAAGGTGCTGCATCAACCTTGCTGGCGACCACTGGAACCTCAGGCCGCTTGGCCCCGGCTTCCATGGCCGCCACCAGATCCTTGGCACCCAAACCCCATTTGCTGATCACCTTGAAGGCATCAGTGAAGGACACATCCAGCGGATGCACGCGGCTTGCTTCCAGCACATAGATGGCGCCGGCCAATGGCGTGGGCACCGAAGGGACGAAGATCGTATAGCGACCGTCCTCGAACACTTCAATGATGAACGCCGGGACCAGCGCATCTTCGATTTCGACCAAGGCCGGCTTCCAGACGTTTTGCCGGCTATCACCCGCCACTTGCTGGGTCAGGCTGCGGAACAGGCTGTAGCCGGGGATTTTTTCAAACACCGCCCGTTCTGCCCGCGCGCGGGTGCGCTCGCCCAAACCGGTACGCAGGGCGGCGCCAATGAAAAAGCAGATCAATAACACCAGGATCAACGATAACAACTGCTCGGCAGGCAGCCATTCCGGCAACAGTTGGGAGAAGGGTCGCACCAGTTGTCCCAGCGACTTCATGCCTTTGAGCAGCACCAGGATAGCCAGGTAGATCGGAACGATAACGAGTAAACCAGCAAGTACCCGTGTGGCGAAGTACGCGAATGCCGTCTTCATATGCACTGCCCTTGTCGGGATTGGCGGAATAGGGCCGCGCCCCTTGATCATCCCCCTGCAGCTCCAACCTATCTAATCAGTTACTGCCCCGACCTCTGTATCACACGCGGTTAACTGGGGCTGTTGGGCCGCGTGAATTGAAAGGTGCTCTGAGGGATTTAACGATAGGTCGAGATGGGGGGTTGTACAAGGTGGGGGGTTTCCGTTTGTCGTGATAGGTAGAAAACAGCCATTGAGATGCGACAGGTGTGGACAAACCGAGCGCTGTCTTATGAGTAAGTACTAATTTATGATGCCGCATTGATCAATTTGGAAACGGCATTATGAGTACACGTTCTGACCTCCTTGCCAGCGCAGAGATTTTGTTGCGTACAAAAGGCTATGCAGCCTTCAGCTACGCTGATCTGGCTGAAGAGATCGGTATCAGGAAGGCGAGTATTCATCACCACTTTCCCACCAAAGAAGGTCTGGCGATTGCCATCGTTGAGGGCTACCTGTTCCGTTTCAAGAGTCAGCTGGAATACATCAATGTTGAAAATACCGGCATTGTTGATCGGCTCAATGCTTTCGCCATGATGTTCGCGAAAAGTAGCGAAAGCGCTCTGCTTCCGCTCTGTGGAGCCTTGGCGGCGGAGCTGCTGGTTTTGCCTGATAGCCTGAAGCAGTTGACGAGAGACTTTTTCGAGATCCATCTCAATTGGCTTCAGGACAATATCGTGAAGGGACAAGAGGTCGGCGAGCTCAAAGCTGAGCTCGACAGCGTGAAGGTCGCCAGGCTCATCTTGAATACTTTGGAGGGTGGCAGTTTTGTCTCTTGGGCACTGAGCGACAATTACGAGCAGTGTTCTGGTTTTGACTTCATTTTAGATGGGCTTAGGATTGCCGGGACGCGTCACTGAGGCTCAACCGCTTTTTCCGTTCCCATACGTCCGGCTCTGCTGATACCAGCGGGGTCTGACGACCACCAATGCTTCGTCCGCCTAGCTAGATCCTGCAGATTCCTAACTCCCGCACGACTCCCATCAGGAGTGCGTAGCCTCCGCATTTATCCCGCAGATGTTGTTCGCCTTCCACTCGCGCCTGAACTGATTTTTTGCGCTGCGATACCTGCACGGTGATCGCACGCATACTTATTCCGAAAATTTGATGCAGACCTGCTTTCTTGACGTTCAGTGATAAGCGAAAGAATTCGTTGATAACAAACCTACTAGTTGGTAGGCTTGTTTCTCTTCCGAGCAAAGCGCTCGGTCCATCCGAAGAGGAACGAAAACATGAGCAACAATCTGAATGGTATCGATGTCGCCGCACTCCAGCAGTTTGCCCAAGGCGTTGCTGAGGATACGACCAAGCGTCATGCAAGCTTTAACGTGAAGACCGAGTGGAAAGGCCAGACTCGTTCCGTGGCGAAGGTCAATCGCTACAGCTTGGCCGGGGAAACCTACTCGCGGGATTTCGAAATTGTCGCCGATGAGCCTAACGAATTGCTTGGGCAGAACACCGCGCCCAACCCGCAGGAGCTGCTGATGGCCGCGCTCAATGCCTGCATGTCGGTCGGCTATGCCGCCAATGCGGCAATGATGGGTATCAAGATTCACAGCCTGGAAATCGAAACTGACGGCACCCTCGACCTGCGCGGCTTCCTGGGGATCGACGAAAACGTCAACCCCGGCTACGACGAAGTGAGTGTCATGATTCGCCTGCACACAGATGCCTCCCGTGAGCGCGTTGAGGAGCTGCACAACGCGGTGCTGAAAACCTCCGTCAACTACGCAAACTTCTCGAAAGCTATTCGCATGGTACCGACCCTCGAAGTACTTGAGGGTTGATTCGTCGGATGTCATCGACATTCAAGGTGTGCGTGCACCAGTCGGAAAGCTGACTGGGGGCCGCCCCTTGCGAAATCTGGATACCTGGAGTCTGTAATGAACGATTTTTTCAAAGGCAAGAAACTGTTAGTCGTCGGCGGCACTAGTGGCATGGGCCTGGAAACGGCACGTATGGTGCTCAAGGCTGGCGGTAGTGTTGTTCTCACCGGCAGCAAGCAAAACAAGGCCGACGCCATTCGTAACGAGCTGAGCCCGTTGGGTTCGGTCTCGGTGATCGTGGCCAACTTGATGACTGAAGAGGGCATGAACTTTGTCCGCGACGAAATCAACGTCAAGCACAGCGACATCAGTCTGATGGTCAACTCGGCCGGGATCTTCATTCCAAAACCGTTCACCGAGCACGACGAAGCCGAGTACGACATGTACCTGTCGCTCAACCGCGCGACCTTCTTCATCACTCAAACCGTGGTCAAAAACATGCTTGCTGCCAAGCGCGAAGGGGCCATCGTCAACGTCGGCTCTATCGGTGCTCAGGCCGCATTGGCTGGTTCTCCTGCCTCCGCCTACTCGATGGCCAAAGCAGGGTTGCATGCGTTGACACGCAACCTGGCCATCGAGTTGGCTCATTCGGGCATCCGCGTCAACGCGGTTTCGCCAGGCATTGTTCACACCTCGATCTACGAGGGTTTCATGGACAAGGAAGCGATTCCGGAAGCGATGAAGTCGCTGAACGATTTCCATCCACTGGGTCGAGTCGGTGTTCCAGAAGACGTCGCTAATACCATCCTATTCCTGCTGTCGGACAAGACATCTTGGGTGACAGGTGCAATCTGGGATGTGGATGCCGGGATCATGGCCGTACGTGCCTGACCAGCGTGACTAGTGCAGCGCGATGGAGCTTTTCTCTTCGGGAAGGGCTTTCACTGGATCGCTGCGCTGGCTGAAAGGCGGCTGAACGCTGGCCGAAGGAGTCTTCAATGTCTATCACGACAAAAGCCGCACTGTTGAATGTCGCGCAAATACAGATGCGCACCAGAGGTTACTCAGCGTTCAGTTACGCCGACTTGGCGGCACAGATCGGCATCAGGAAAGCCAGTATTCATCATCACTTCCCGACCAAGGAATGTCTGGGCGCGGAATTGATCAAGGATTACATCCATCGATTCACAGAGACGCTTTGCTCGATAGAAGCCAGGCATCCCGATCCACTGTTGCGGCTACGTGAGTTTTCGCGGCTGTTCGTTGCCAGTGCCCATGACGGATTACTGCCGCTGTGTGGCGCACTGGCTGCGGAAATGGCGGCATTGCCTATTTCGCTGCAAATACTCACTCGGAATTTCTTTGAATCTCAGCTCGACTGGCTGACGGCCACCCTCAATGACGCAGTCCAACTGCACCACTGGTTGCTGGATGAACCCGTTGAGGAATACGCCTTCATGCTGCTGAGCACGCTAGAGGGCTCAAGCCTCATCGATTGGGCTTTGGGCCGATCAACCTACCCTTTAGCTGGCTTCAACTATTTGCTTGAAGCACTGGCAATGCGGTCTTCATTTCTTCTCGCAGGATGAGTCATGCAAACCTCTTCGAAAAAATTCGTTGTAGATATCTGGTCTGATTTTGTTTGCCCTTGGTGCTGGGTCGCCAAGCGTCGTTTTGAAAAAGCCCTGGATCGTTTTGACGAAAAAGACGATGTGCAAATAAATATCCGCGCCTATCGCTTGGCGGCGAACCATTTACCTGAACCTATGATTGATGCTCTCAAGCGCAAGCTCGGTAACGCAGACACCGCTGAGGCGATGATGAGCACCGTACTCAAATACGGTAACGCAGACGGCCTGGATTACCGTTTCGCCACCATGCAGTTCGGCGATACCGCTGACGCTCATCTCCTGGTCAAGGCGGTTGAAGAGCTGACAGTGAAAAAGCGTCTCATGGAGGCGTTGTATGAACAAAGCACTACCCATGGCAAGTCACTGTTTGATCGATCCAGTCTGGAGGCTATTGCGCGGGAAGTGGGTGTATCGGAAGAATCAATCCTGCTCGCATGGTCATCCGTAGAACTACGCGTTGAGTTGGAAGAGGACGAACATTTCGCCGCGCAGTTGGGGTCGGGCGTGCCGATGTTCGTCTTCAATAACGAGTTCTCGTTGTCCGGTGCTCAGCCTGAGGCTGTTTTTCTCGAGGCACTGAATAAGATGCAGGCTAAGGTACAGCTCAAGGAAGAGGATTTTGCAGGACAAGTCTGCGGTATCGATGGCTGCAAAGTTTGATAGGCATTGGTTGTGCGGTACCTAGTACTACCGCACCTCCCATAGTCTGGACCAAGAGGATCTGATGAGCCGTATCGTTGAGTTGAGCGCTCCACAGTTCGCCCGATTTATTGCCAAAGGCAGCAGCGTTGTGCTGTTTTCAGCGTCCTGGTGTAAGCCTTGTCAGGAAATGAAGCCGGTCTTTCATGCCTTGGAGGAGAAGCTTCACGCCTTGGCAGTATTTGGGAAGATAGACGTCGCCGTGTCGCCAACGATTGCGCAAATGTATGGTGTTCGTGCGGTGCCGTCTTTGGCGGTATTCCATCAGGGTCGGCTTTTGCGTGTCATGCCTGGATCTCGATCAGTCTCGGCCCTGAAAAAGGTAATACTGGCGGAGCTGGAAGAGGCTCGTTAGTCGAGCCTCGACCTCATGGCTTAGTCTGCTGCGTTTCTGTCCTTGATTGCAGGTAGCGTTTTCCCCGGCCCGTTATCGAACGGATGAGCGCGATCTTCATTGAATATTTCTGTCAGCAGTGCGTTAGCGCGCTTGTAAGCGTCGTACTTGAACTCGGTATCATCCTCGGGCTGGGCTGCCATTTCCTCAAGCATCTCCAGATTCAGTCGGCGGAATCTATCCGCGCGCTCTCGCGCCTCGTAGCGCCCGACCCCAAGCTGCTCCAGCGCTCTGCGTCCCAAGGACAAAGCACTCTCAAAAGTTTCCCTCTCAACTGCCTCAATCCCCATCTGGCGGAGAGTGATGATGTGCCCCATATCGCGAGCACGCACCACCAGCTTCAGGGATGGAAAGTGCTCCTGAGCGAGTCTGGTCAATGCCAGGTTATCTTCCTGATTGTCGATTGCGTTGATCAGCACCACTGCCTGCGCGGAGCCGGCTGCGTGGAGCAAATCGAGGCGGGTCGCATCGCCGTAGAACACCTTGACCCCAAACTTGCGCAACGTCTCGATATGATCGGGATCGTGATCCAGTACTACGACTTCAAACCCACACGACATCAGTAGTCGGCCGGCGATTTGGCCGAACCGACCGAAGCCGGCAATGATCACCCGAGGATTGTTCTGTTCGATGGTGTCAGCTTCCTGATTGTCCTGCGTACTTGAGGACTCCAGGCGATTGAGCACAAGGATCAGCAGCGGTGTGACGCACATAGATAACGCCACCGCCAAAGTCAGGCTTTTGCCCCAAGGGTCGACCAGAATTCCGGCAACCGTTGCTGCGCCAAACACGACGAAAGCGAACTCACTGCCTTGACCCAGAAACACCGCCTGCCAAGAGCGTTGTTCAGTAGGGACACTCAAGAAGCGACCAAGGAGTTTTATCACCAACAGCTTGATCAGGATAAAACCCAAGGTCAGCGTCAAGACTTTCAGTGGCGCATCGATCAGCGTGCCGAAATCGATCGACATACCGACGCCGATAAAGAACAAACCGAGCAGCAGCCCCTTGAATGGCTCGATGTCGCTTTCAAGTGCGTGTCGATATTCCGAGCTCGCTAACAGAACACCCGCGAGAAAGGCGCCCATGGCCATGGACAATCCAGCCTCCTCCAGCAACAAGCCGAACCCGAACACCAGAAACAGCGCAACGGCACTGAAGATTTCACGCAAGCCGGAGCGCGCGACGAAACGCAGGACAGGCCGAGAAACGTACTGACCCAAGAGCACTACCGCGACGATCGCACCGACTATTTTTGCGATGGACAGCGCAAGTTCAGCGCCGGAAGGGGTACCACCATTCGCCGCCAACAAAGGGATCATTGCCACCAGTGGGATCGCCGCGATGTCCTGGAACAACAGCACAGCAAAACTACTTCGACCTACGGCAGTCGGGATCATGTTGCGTTCGTTCATGGCCTGCATCGCGATAGCGGTCGACGACAAGCTCAGTGTCAAACCCACTAGCAGCGCCGCCGTCCAGTTCAGGCCCAATGCCGCGCAAAACACGGCGATTGCCAAACCACACGCCAGCATTTGCAAGGCGCCGCCACCGAACACCATGCGGCGCATGGCCCAAAGGCGCTTGGGGTCAAGTTCGAGACCAATGATGAATAGCATCAAGACCACGCCGATTTCAGCAAAATGCAGGATGGATTCCACATCCGTTACCAGCTTCAGGCCCCATGGGCCGATCAAACAGCCAGCAAGTAGATAACCTAGCACTGGCCCCAGTCCCAACCGAACGGCGATGGGCACAATCAATGCTGCTGAGCCCAGGTAGATCAGCATTTCAATCAGACTGCTAGTGTCCATTCAACTAACCCTCCATGAGGTGAGGCGTACGCTGTAGTTGCGGATTTGCGAGAGCAATGCGTTTTGATCTGCCCTGTAAGCGCCGTGGACTACTACCGGGTTTAGCCAACGCATTGCGCAGTAACTGGCCGTTGCTTGGAGAGGTTGGGCAAGCACCGCGAACCCCGGGTTGTCACCGATATTGAAGTGATCGTAATCACCTCCCGTAGTCACGGCCCACAGCAAGTGTTTGTTTTTGAGGGCGGTAGCGCCCTCGCCATAAGCCCAACCCTGAGTGAACACTTTGTCTATCCACAACTTTAGAAGAGGGGGGTAGCTGTACCAATAAAGTGGATGTTGCAAAACCAGCAGGTCTGCCTGCTCAACGGCCTTCTGCTCAGCTTCGACATTGATGTTGAAATCGGGATACAGGTCATAGAGGGATCGGATGACGACATCGGAATTACTGGCAGCGAGCCTGAGCATCAACTTGTTGATGTTGGATCTCTCAGGGTAAGGATGGGCATAGATGATCAGAATCACAGATTAATCCCCAACAAACCTGGCGCTCTTTCAGAACGCAAAAAGCTCCCCAAACGCTGAGCATGAGTGCACTCAACGTCCGAGGAGCCATGACTTGGAGGTGAAGCCCTTATTGACCGGCTTGCAGCTTCAACACTTCTTGCGCAGTCACGGGGTTGCCGGCAATGCCCCAATCTCCGCTCTTGACCTCTTCAAAGATGACCCAAGTGAGGGCGCGCATGTTTTCGCCCTCCACCGACACCATGGCGTCAGTCACCTTGCGGATGACCTCGGCTTTTTGTTCGTCGGTAAAAACGCCTTCAATACCTTTGATCGTTACGAGTGGCATGGTGTGCTCCTGAATGCTGGAAACGAAATGTCAGGCTTAGGCCGCTGTATATTCCGGATAGTCGGTGTAACCCTTTTCAATCGAACCACTCACGCCGTAGTAGGTTGCACGATCACCCTCTGCAAGTGGCCAATCGTTTTGCATGCGCTCTACCAGATCAGGATTGGCAATGTAGGCTGTGCCGAAGGCGATCAGGTCCAGTTCACTCTTGGCCAGTTCCGACTCTGCGATTTCTTTGGTGAAACCGCCGGCGGCCATCAAGGTGCCTTTGTAGGCCGCGCGCAATGCCGCGCCGAAACCAGGTGGTGTTTGCGCGGCAAGGATGGTCGGCTGGTAGTTCAGGTGAACGAACGCCAGTTCACGATCGTTGAGCGCAGCGGCCATGCTCATCCAGGTTTCTGCTTCGCCTTCGTACACACCGAAGTCATACAGGCGGCCGAATGGGGAGAAACGTACGCCGACTTTCGAACCGCCAATTTCAGCCGCAATTGCGTCGATGGTTTCCAATAAGAAGCGCTGACGATTAGCGATGGAGCCACCGTACTGGTCGGTGCGGGTGTTTAGGGCGCTGCTCAGGAACTGATCGAACAGGAAGCCGTTGGCGGCCATGATTTCGATACCATCAAAACCGGCGTCAATCGCCATGCGCGCAGACTTTACGAAGTCCGCGATGACGCGTTTCACTTCGTCAGTTTTCAATGCACGAGGTGCGCTGGGTTGAACCGGTCCTGATTTACCTGGCTCGACCCATGCATACACTGTGGTATCCACGGCAGGCACAGTCCCCGAGGAGACCGGCACTATGCCATGCACCGATTGATGGGACATGCGACCTACGTGCCACAACTGCGCGAAAATTTTCCCACCCTTGGCATGCACTTCTTGGGTGACGTGACGCCAGCCGGGCAGGTGTTCTTCGGCATAAATGCCCGGTGTGTAGAGGTAGCCACGAGCCTCGTCGGAAATCGGCAATCCTTCAGTAATCAGAAGGCCGGCGGAAGCACGTTGCGCGTAATACAGAGCGTTGGATTCGTTGGGAACATTGTCCAGCGTTCGGGTGCGAGTCATTGGCGCCATGACAACACGGTTTTTGAGCGCAATACCGGACAAATCGTACGGGGTGAACAGCTTGTTCATGACTAGTCTCGACGTCGTTTGAAGGGATGAGGGTTGGTGTTGGATTCAGGATTTGTCGAACGCGTCGAGGACGTGAGTGCTGTAAACCAGTGCGGCACCAGCGTTCATGTTGATGGCTACGCCCAGTGCTTCGGCTACCTTTTCACTGGTGACGCCGAGTTTCTTGGCTTGCGCTGCGTGGAAGGCAATGCAACCGTCGCACCGAGTGGTCACGGCCACGGCCAGGGATATCAGTTCGCGGGTTTTGGCGTCCAGGTGGTTGGTCTTTCCGCCAGCGGCGCCCAGCGCAGCCATTCCTTTCATGGTTTCCGGGGATAGGCTATTGAGTTCAACGAGGCGAGTGTTGATGTCGTTGCGGGTTTGCTTCCAATCTTGCATGGGATTCTCACAGAGGCAGGGGACGGTGGACATGGAACAGCCTGAAACAGGAGTTAAATCTACCATCCAGTAGGTAGGCTTGCAATTCGGCTGAGCTGATTTCCACTATCAACAGAATTGAATAGGCAAAATTTATGCGTTGAGTTGAATTGCCTACCTTTAGGATGGTATGGTTTTATTCGGTGTTTCAATTCGAACTGCTTGGCTTGCGATCCATTGCTTCACGTCAACATCCTTCTTTCCGACATTGGGTGACCATGAACTACCTCGCACATCTCCATTTAGGTGGTCAGGAGCCAGAACAGTTGCTGGGGAGTCTCTATGGAGATTTCGTGAAAGGAGCGCTTGCAGGTCGCTTTTCTGCCAGGACTGAAGAAGCGATCAACCTTCATCGCAAGATTGACGCTTTCACTGATTCCCACCCTGTCGTCAAAAGGGCCTTAGGCCGGTTCACGATTACCCGACGTCGATATGCGGGCATTGCGCTCGACATGTTTTTCGATCACTGCCTGGCTCGGGATTGGGACCGATACGCCGAGACAACCTTGGATGCCTTCTCTAAAAGGGTTTACACCGTTCTAAGGAGCGAAGCCGATTTACCCGAGCGCCTGGCTCGGATTGCGCCATTGATCATTTCTGAAGACTGGCTTGGAGCGTACGGGGATTTTTCAATGATCGGCCACGGACTAGACGTCATATCCGAACGCTTATCCGGGCCTGAGAACCTACGTGATGCGTTTGAAGAAATGACCAACCTGTATGTGCCGCTCAGTTCAGATTTCGAAGAGTTCTATCCATCGCTTATGCGATTTGCGAAGTGTGGTCCGGCGATTTGAAGTTGAAAGACGGACACGCTTTCTGCCGCCTCACCGCAAACTCCAAGAAACCCCCGCATAAACCCCCAACCCCTCCCCAGGCGTCGACCGCGCCGCATCCAACCCCTTATCGTCATGCCCCGGCGTAACCGTCGCCGCGTACCGCTTATCCGTCAAATTGCGCAGGTCCAGCCACGTTTGCCAGTCGCCCTTTGGCGCGTTGTAGCCCAGGGTGAAGTTCCACTCGTACGCGGACTAACTTGATACGTTTCCCACGAGCATCAGGGAAACGTCCTATTTACTCCCGACATTCACATCTTCAGGGTGCTGCTTGTTGTTCACAACCTCTTACTCATGGTCATCGGCCGATACGTTTCGTGTACATCGCGCTCACTGGAGTGAAGAGAGATAAGCAAAAAATACCCAAGGATCTGGATCATCAACATGAACGCTGCATTGCCCCTGTTGTACACCCACGACGTCTCGCCTGAGTTTCTCCGCGCACTGGACCAACTACCCTTTGCCGAGCCGCAGTTTGCCGGTATCAACGAACCAGCCTGGCTACCTCGAGTGAGGGCTGAGTCATGAGTCGAGGCAGTGTCAACGGTAGAGGCCAAGGTCTGCACGGTGATCTGACCACCACTGGCGCGGTGTGTCTCAGCAGCCTGCCCAACGCGAGACAAGGCGCACGGGGCGTGCTGCGACTCGGGGATAAAACCACCCCTTGTCCGCTATGCGGAGAAATCGGCGTAATCGTTGATAGCCTGCCCGCCATGAAGTGGATGGGGATTGCCACGGTGCTGGATGGCGCAGGCATCCACTGCGGCTGCCCCAAGGGTCGCAACCGCGTGATAGCGCCTCTGCAATCAAGCGTTGCACCGCAAACGACAAGAGCAGCCGCTCAGCCAGCTTCTTCAGCAGGCACCAGCCCCTCGCAAGCGCCGCGGCAATCCGCCTTCTCCCCGTCGAGCCAGCCAGCTGCGCCAGTGTTCAACCGTTTGGAGCCTCAGGAGCCAGGCTTCTATGTGGTCCCCAAGAGCATGACCCGCGAAGCACTGGAAGCCACGCTTTTTCCGGTGCGCGATAGGGCGGTGATGAGCAAGTTTCAGGCGCTCAACCCAGGTATGGGGGAGGTCAAAGCGGGTTCGATGGTCGTGCTCAGCGATCCGAGCAACACTTCCTGTACCTACCAGGAAGCGCAACTGATGCAGGCGGCTCAACAGGTCAAGGCAACTCTTGATCCTCTCACGCCGCAACAGGCCGACTTTCTGCTTCGCCACGGCGCTGAAATCGCCAGCTTTACCGGTCACACCTCAACCTGGCTTGGCGTCAGTGCCCTGGTCATGGAAAACCACGTGAGCAGGCTGCGTGACACGCTCCAGGCCATGGAGCGCTTGCATCAGGAAAGCTATCGCCAGCATGGTCATCTCAAATCGCCGCAGTTCTTCGCCGATCGCAGGCACCTGATCAGCCAGTTGGATGCGCATTTGCTGAACTCGACTCGCCTGCGAGGCCAGACCACCCTGGGCGATCACCCCAAGTTAAAAACAGCCCTCGGCATTTCCAGCCGAAGCCTGGTCCATCATTGGGACAAGGCCGGGGCGCCAGGACAGATACCGGGGTATGCCACGCATGTCAGTGCAAGCAGTCGTGCTGCGCAATATATGCAGTCGGGCGGTTACATCGGGATTGGTATTGGCGGGGTGTCTTCGTTGTTGGCGATTCAGGAGGTATGTATTGGCGATTCGGGGGCGGCTTGCGAGAAGGTCAGATTTACTGAAGGAGGGAAGTTTGGCTTGTCCACCTTTGGTGGTGCTGTTGGGGGGGAAATAGGCAAATTAGCTAGTATGCCGATCTGCCTGGCGCTTGGTGTCTCTACAGCTGTAGGGGGTGTTGTCTGCGTCGCGGCCTTAGTAGGGACTGGCGCATGGGTGGGTACGACTGTCGGCGGTATAGCTGGCGAGCTCTTGGGTGAGAGAATTTACGAAGCTACACAACCATGACCAGTATCGATACGTGGTCTCCCTGGATTGCGATCATTGTTATTGGAGGCTGGAGCCTGCTTGCAGCTGCGGGTCTTGTATTCAGTCTGTACCTAAGTCGCTGTCATCTGGACGCCATTAAAGAGGCCTTGAAGAACAGTCGTTACATTTATGTTTGGGGCCCAAGCCTGGGGAAGCGGGGTTTGATTTGGTCCGTGCTGGAGATAGCAAAAATTTCCGGGATGATAATGATGCCAAAGGCATCAATCCGTATCGGTGAGTTGGATCCTGTCGACCTTGAAAACTTCCCCCCTCATCTTAAACGGCTACTGAAGATCAAATCATTGATGCTAGTGACTACTGCTGTTTGGCTTTCAATTACAGCCGTGCTGATAAAGTTTAAGTAACGGCCCTCGGTATTTCCAGCCGAAGCCTGGCACATCACTGGGATAAGGCTGGAGCACCGGGACAGATACCGGGTATATGCCATAGTAAGCATCGCGAGACTACCAGCCTGTTGATACTGCCTAATTAGTAAAAAACTCGGGGGTAAACAGTCAGATTCGTGATGTATGACAGGCAGTTAATAGCTGATAGCCCCCTGTCGTGGAAAACCGTCGTTATCGGCTCGCATGTGTTTTCTATAACTTGGGCTATACCTCAATGGCCACATTGCAAAGGAGGCGACCATGAGTAAAGATCGAGATAGGACAATATCCAAGCGATCCGACGGAACCTGGGAAAACAAGCGTAATGACGCAAGCCGCGCATCAAGCGTCCATGACACCCAAGTGGAGGCCCAAAAAGCCGCTCGTGAGATGCTCAAAAATCAAGGGGGAGGCGAACTGACGACAAAGGGAGTTGATGGACGAATTCGCGACAAAGATACGGTAGCCCCTGGTAATGACCCAAATCCGCCGAAAGGCTAAATTTTAGCCCCCTGACGGGGGCTTTTTATTTGCCCTCACCGCAAACTCCAAGAAACCCCCGCATAAACCCCAAACCCTTCCCCAGGCGTCGACCGTGCTGCATCCAACCCCCTATCGTCATACCCCGGCGTAACCGTCGCCGCGTACCGCTTATCCGTCAAGTTGCGCAGGTCCAGCCAGGTTTGCCAGTCGCCCTTCGGGGCGTTGTAGCCCAGGGTGGCGCCGAAGAGGGCGTAGGGGTCGGCGTATTCGCTGTTGGCGTAGTCGACGGCGACTTTGGAGACCAGTTGGCTGTTGATTGCGGCGAAGAAGCCCTGGGGCCAGTCGTACCGCAGTTCGCCCTGGTAGTAGTGCATCGGCAGGCCGGGTAGGCGGTTATCGTCGAAGTGGTCGTCGTCGCGGTAGTGGAAGTCGCTGAAGGTGTAGCTCTGGCGCAGGCTCAGTTGCTCGCCGGTTGGCGATGCCCAGAGGGCGCTTTGCAGGCTGGCTTCCACGCCCTGGTGCACGGTGGGGCTGGCGTTGAGTTCGTAGGGGGTGACGGTGTTGGCGTCCGGCAGGACGGAGAGCAGTTCATGGCGGACCTGGGCGTAATACCAGGACAGGCTCCATTGTCCGAGGGCGGCATCGCCGCGTCCGCCGAGTTCGAGGGTGGTGGCGGTCTGGTTTTGCAGTTCGATCGGGTCGCGCTGGGTGCCGGTGGCGGGACCGCTGCCTTGCGGGAAACGAATGTTCGAGCTGTAGATCAGCGACCAGGGGTGGGGCGCTTCCACCGAGCGGCTGAGGTTGCCGAACACTTGCACGCCGGGCGTCAACTGGTAGCGCAGGCCCAGGCGGGCGGCGTAGTCCCAGTCGTGTTGGCTGGTCTTGCCGCCTTCCTCGGGGTAGGTGACGGCGCTTTCGCGGCGGGTGTAGAGGGCGGCGAGGCCGGTGGTCAGCCACAGGTCGTCGGCGATTTCCAGGTCGTTGCCGGCGTGCAGCACGGAGTCCGAACCCTGGTAGGTGAAGTCGCGCATCGGTGTGCCCGGGACGTAGCCTGCCGTGTTGCCGGTGGGGATGCGCACTTCTTCGCTGGCGCCGGCGTTGGGCAGGTGTTTGGTGGTGCGCAGGCCCAGGGTGCTCTGGCTTTCCAGGCCCCAGAGGGTGTCGCGGCGCTTGTAGTCGAAGGTGCCGCTGACATCGCTGTAGGCGACTTTCAGGCGGTTGGGTCCTTCGCGCAGGTCCATCGGGTAGTCGTGGTAGACCAGGCCGGTCTGGATGCTCGAATCGTCGTCGATGTAGTAGGTGGTCTTGTTGCCGATGAAGGTGCTGCCCGGTTGCTCGCGGCGATCGTCGCGCGTCACGTACGCAGGGTTGGCAGCCCGTGGGTCGTGCTCGATCGAGTACTTGCTGACCCGCCCGGCCAGGTCGTTGTCGGTCTGGCGGTAGCGCAGGTAGAAGCGGGTTTCCAGATTCGGGTTGAAGCGATAGCCGACGTTGGCGATGAACCCCTGGCTGTCGCTGGCGGTGTGGTCCTGGTAGCCATCGGAGCGGGCATCGGTCACGGCCAGGTAGTAATCGAAGTCGCCCAGCACCTGGCCGGAGCTGATCTGGCGCTGCTGGTAGCCGTGGCTGCCGATCCCGTAGCGCACCTGCAACAGCGGTGAGTCATAGCCGGTGTGGCTGACGTAGTCGATGGCGCCGCCCAGGGCGAGGGCGCCGCGGTCGAAACCGTTGGCGCCGCGCAGCACTTCCACGTGATCGAGCCACAGCGGCTCGAGCAGTTCATAGGGGGTGCCGCCTGGGCCGGTCAAAGGCAGGCCGTCGAGCATGGCGTACAGTCCCGAGGCGTGGGCGCCCGGGGCGCGGTTGATCCCCGAGCCACGGATCGAGATCTTGACCCCTTCGTTGCCCGCGGACTGGGCATAGATCCCCGGCTGATAGGCCAACACATCCTGGTTGCTGGCCACCCGGCCCTGGAGCGGTCGGCGCAGGTCGACCACGTTAGTGCCGCCGGGCACCTGGGCCAGCCGAGCCTTGGCTTCTTCCACCGAGGCGTCTTCGCCGCTGCGCTCTTCGGCACCGATCAGCACCTGGCCCAATTCCAGGCCCTGCGCCTCGGCCATGGCCGGACAGGCCAGGGCCAGGCCCAGTAATGCAGTGGGCAAGGATTTGGACGCGGGCATCGGGCGAACTCCAGACGGAAAGGGGGCGGGCAGTAAACAACTGCGACGCCGGGGAGCCCCCGGGGAACACATGCAAACGCGGTTTTTTACCGTGAATTTCAGTGGCTTGCCTGCCAGATCATGGTCTGGACCAGGGTCTACGGATGACTGGCCAAGGGCTCCCACTCATCGATGAAGACGAAACCTGCGTCAGTCGAATAAGCATGATCTTCCTGATCCTGGGTAAACCGCCATGCTGCCATGGGGCGATGAACGGTGCAGCTAGAATGAACCGGTCTGTACCAATTCTGGAGAAACAAAATGGTCAGCAAAAATACAATCTGTCTGTGGTTCAACGGCGATGCCCTGGACGCCGCGACCTTCTACGCCAAGACCTTCCCCGACAGCACGGTGGGCGCTGTGCATCGTGCGCCCGGCGACTACCCGGCGGGCAAACAGGGCGATGTGTTGACGGTGGAGTTCAATGTGATGGGCATCCCTTGCCTGGGGCTCAACGGCGGGCCGGCGTTCAAGCATAACGAGGCGTTTTCGTTCCAGGTCGCGACTGACGATCAGGCTGAAACCGACCGCCTGTGGGACGCGATTGTCGGCAACGGCGGCGAGGCCAGCGCCTGCGGCTGGTGCAAGGACCGCTGGGGTCTGTCGTGGCAGATCACTCCGCGAGTGCTCACGGCGGCCTTCACCCACCCCGACCGAGCGGTGGCCAAGCGCGCCTTCGCGGCAATGATGGAGATGGGCAAAATCGATGTCGCCGCCATTGAGGCCGCGATCAAGGGTTAACCCGCGTCAACTGGGGCAGGGCAGGCCGACTGTCCTGGCCCCGACATCTGCAGCACCCGGTCTGCGCCAGCCTGACCCCCCCAGCCTTATCCCCCCGATTACCCGACCTTGCACCAAGCAGCCGCGAGCGCGATCTTTCCGCTTGCGGGTAAATCAATATGGTTATATCGTAATTAGACATCAACTATTGCATAGAGATAACCATGTCAAACATTGTGCTAGAAACTCAAGGTTCCGTGGCAGTTATCACCCTCAATCGCCCGGCAGTCTTGAATGCATGGACCACCGCCATGCGTGACGAAATCATCGACGCCTTGCTGGCTTATGACGCCGATGCGTCGATCAAGGCAGTGATCATGACCGGCGCGGGGGACCGTGCTTTTTCGGCGGGGCAGGACCTCTCCGAAGCCCATGATTTTGATGGTGAGCGCGCTGTGCAATGGGTCGGTGAGTGGGAACGCTACTACGCCACCCTGCGGGGGCTGTCCAAGCCACTGGTCATGGCCCTGAACGGCACGGCGGCGGGTTCGGCTTTCCAGGTCGCGCTGCTGGGCGATATCCGGGTCGGTCATCCGGGCGTGCGCATGGGCCAGCCGGAAATCAACTCGGGCATTCCAAGCACCACCGGGCCGTGGATCATGAACAGCATGCTGGGCATGTCGCGCACCATCGAGCTGACCCTGACCGGGCGCCTGATGGACGCCGAGGAGTGCCACCGCATCGGCCTGATCCACTACATGGTGCCGGCCGAACAAGTGTTCGCCAAAGCCCTGCAGGTGGCCAACGAGTTGGCCAACAAACCGCCGGTGGCCATGCGCCTGGACAAGCAGCGCTTCCGCGAAATGAGCGACCCCGATTTCAAGAGCGCCATCGAAGCCGGCCAGCGCCTGCAGAAAGAGGCGTACGACTCCGGTGAGCCGGCGCGCATGATGGAAGCGTTCTTCCAGCAACGGGCCAAACAGGCCTGATTCACCCCTGGTAACTCGCCGCCGGCCTAGTGGGTCGGTGGCTACAACAATGCGCACGGCGGCGGCAACGTACCCTCACCGGCAACCCCCACGACCTTGTGAACTGCCGATGTCTTCGCCTTTTATCGATGCTTTCGTTTTTCGCAGGAGTCCTTCATGAATAATCCAGAAAGCCCTGACCGTCGAAATCTGCTCAAGGCCGGCATGACCCTCGCACTGGCCTGCAGCCTGCCGAGCGTGGTCCGCGCCAGTGCGCGGCAAATAATTGTTTCCGACCCCGGAGGCCCCTACACCAAGGCCTACCGCATCGCGTTCTACGACCCTTTCGAGCAAGCCACCGGGATCAAGGTGATCAGCGTCGCCCGCGAAGCACAGCCGGTGGCACAGCTCGCGGCCATGGTCAAGACCCGCAACTTCGTCTGGGATGTCACCACGCTGACGATCTCGGCGGACATCCCCTACCTGGAGAGCCAGGGTTTCCTCGAGCCGATCGGCTTGAGCAGCGAAGAGTTTCCGGACCTGCTGCCGGAGGCCATTACCCCGAACTTCCTCGGCGTCGATGTGTACTCCACGGTATTGGCCTATCGCACCGACACCTTTGCCAACAACGCCCCGCAGTCCTGGGCGGATTTCTGGAACGTCGAGAAATTTCCCGGCCGCCGCTGCCTGCGCCGCAGTCCGCTGGACACCCTGGAACAGGCCCTGCTAGCGGACGGCGTCGAGCTGGACGCGTTGTATCCGCTGGACGTCGACCGGGCCTTCAAGAGCCTGGACCGGATCAAGCCGCACATCGACCTGTGGTGGACCTCCGGAGCCCAGGCCATGCAAGCGATCCAGAGCGGCGAAGTGGACCTGATCTCGATCTGGAACGGTCGCGCCCAGGCCGCGCTGGAGAACGGTGCACCGGTGCAGATCGAGTGGAACCAGGGCCTGTACTCCATCGAAGGCTGGGCCATTCCCAAAGGCACCCCGCGCGCCGA
This sequence comes from Pseudomonas sp. IT-P176, assembly GCF_949767245.1. Classification (NCBI taxonomy): domain Bacteria; kingdom Pseudomonadati; phylum Pseudomonadota; class Gammaproteobacteria; order Pseudomonadales; family Pseudomonadaceae; genus Pseudomonas; species Pseudomonas sp. IT-P176. The sequence goes on along the minus strand of NZ_CATKPN010000027.1, from coordinate 104,830 downwards.
GATGGCCAAGCAATTCGTGCGGTTTTGCGCCGACGCCAAACGCCAGGCCGCCTTCACCAATGACCTGGCCTACGGTCCGACCAACCGCAAATCCTTCGAGCAGATCCCCGCCGAACGGGCCGCGCTGCTGCCCACCGCGCCGCAGAACCTGAAGAACATGCGCCTGCCCAGCCCGCAATGGTGGGAAGCCAACCGCACTCAGGTGACTGAACGGTTTAACGCCTGGATCTTGTCGTAAGGGAGTCGTTGCATGAGCGTAAAACTCGAAACACGTGGCCTGGGCAAAACCTATGGCCAGTTCGTCGCGCTGCAGCCCACCGATATCCAGGTGCGCGAAGGGGAGTTCCTGACGCTCCTGGGGCCTTCGGGCTCAGGCAAGTCGACCCTGCTGCAAATGATCTCCGGGCTGGTGCCACCCAGCAGTGGGCAGTTGCTGATCGACGGCCAGGAGGCCACCCACATTGCTCCCGGCAAACGCGGAATCGGCCTGGTGTTCCAAAGCTATGCGCTGTTTCCCCACATGAGCGTGCGCGACAACGTCGCCTACGGTTTGCGCATGCGCAAGTACCCCAAGCGCGAACTGGAAACCGCAGTCGATGCGGCGCTGGAAATGGTGCGCATGCACGAGTTCGCCCATCGTTATCCCAGTGAACTTTCCGGTGGCCAACAGCAGCGTATTGCCCTGGCGCGCTGCTTCGCCTATCGGCCCTCGGTGATCCTGCTGGACGAACCCCTGGGGGCGCTGGACAAGAATCTGCGCGAGCACATGCAGCTGGAAATCCGCCGCATGCACAAGGAGCTGGGCGCGACCTTCATCTACGTGACCCACGACCAGGAAGAAGCGCTGACCCTGTCGGACCGCATCTGCCTGATGAACAAGGCACGCATTGAGCAACTGGCGACTCCCGAGGAGCTCTACGACCGCCCGGCCAGCCTGTTCGCCGCCGAGTTCATCGGCCACTCCAACGTGCTACAGGGCAAGCGCACCAGTGCCAGCCAACTGCACGTCGAAGGGCGCCTGCTGGAACTCAGCGGCTGCATAGGCCACGAGGTGTCGGCCAAGGTCGACAGCACGGACCACTTCGTCCTGGTGCGCCCGGAAGCGGCGCGCCTGACCGAACCGAGTGCCGGTCTGCTGGTGGGCAGTGTCGACGAATGCGTGTTCCTCGGCAGCGATACGCGAGCGCTGATTCGCCTGCCTTCGGGCGCCCGGTTCAGCGTGCGCTGCGCGCGCCACATCACCCCGCGGGTCGGCGACGCCGTCGGCATCACCTGGGACGCCCACCGTGCCACCTTGTTGCCTGCGCAGGTGCAGCCATGAGCCTGCCTAGACGCCTGCTGCCGGCGATCCCGGCGCTATTGTTCCTTGCGGTGTTCTTTCTGTTGCCGGTCGCCGAAATGCTCATGGGCAGCTTCCAGGACAGCGCCGGCGACCTGAGCCTGAGCAACTTCGAACGCATCGCCTCGACGCCGGTCTATGGCCGGGTGCTGGGTATCACCTTCTGGATTTCGGCGCTGACTGCGATCCTCTCGGTACTGCTGGCCTACCCGGTGACCTACCTGCTGACGCGCTTGTCGCCCCAGGGCCGCGAGCGCTGGATGCTGTGGATCATGCTGCCGTTCTGGACCAGTTACCTGGTCAAGACGTACGCCTGGATGCTGTTGTTGTCGCGCAAGGGCCTGGTCACCAGCCTGGTGGCGCAGTTCATCGATAATCCGTCCGGGATGGTCCCGGCCTTGTCCGGCGTGCTGATCGGCATGGTCCACTCGATGCTGCCGCTGGCGGTCATCACCTTGCTGCCGATCATGCGCAGCATCGACCAGCGCCTGGCACCCGCCGCGCAAACCCTCGGCGCCAGTGGCCCGATGAGTTTCTTCAGTATCTTCCTGCCCCTGTCGGCGCCGGGTATCGCCGCCGCTGCGCTGCTGGTGTTCATTACCAGCCTGGGCTTTTTCATCGTTCCGGCGCTGCTGGGTTCGCCACGGGAAATGATGGTCGCCCAATTGGTCATTTCCTCGGTACTCGACCTGTTCGACATGCACTTTGCCGGCGCGCTGTCGGTGGTGCTGCTGATCTGCTCGTTGTTGGTGTTCGTGATCTACGACCGGGTTGCGGGGTTGTCTTCCCTCGGCGGCGAAGCACCCAAGGGCCGGCAGTCCGGCCTGGGCCTGCGGCTGTTGTTCGCCATCGGCCATTTCTGTTCACGCTTCAGCTCCGGGCGCCCGCGCGGTGGTGATGGGGTGATGCTGCCGGGCTACAGCGTGCTGTTGGTGTTGCTGCTGATCCTGCCGGTGCTGGTGGTGATTCCGCTGGCCTTTACCAGCAGTCCATTCATTGCGTTCCCGCCCAAGCTCTACAGCTTCAAGTGGTTCATCGAGTTCTTTACCTCGCCGGTATGGCAGGCGGCATTGCTGCGCTCCTTTGGCGTGGGGGTGGCGACGGCGTTGCTGGCGCTGGTGCTGGGGTTTGGCGCGACCATGGCCATGACCCGCATGTCGGCGCGCTGGCGCAAGGGCCTGTTCGCCTTGTTCATCGCACCGCTGATCGTGCCGCGCATCGTCATCGCCCTCGGGTTGCTGTACCTGTTCTCCCGCCTGGGCCTGGCCGGCAAGGACCTGGGCCTGGTGCTCGGGCATACGGTGCTGGCGTTGCCCTACGTGGTGGTGACCCTGGCGGCGGCCTTTCGCCAATACGACATGCGCCTGGACGATGCGGCCCGGATCCTCGGTGCCGGGACCTTCACAAGGTTGCGCACGGTGACCCTACCGTTGATGGCGGGCAGCCTGATGTCGGCATTCCTGCTGGCGTTCATTACCTCGTTCGACGACCTGACTGTCGCGATCTTCGTCAGCGGCGGGATCAACACCACCTTGCCCAAGCAAATGTGGGACAGCATCCAGTTGGCGCTCACGCCGACGCTGGCGGCGGTATCCACCACGCTGCTGGGCTTCATCGTGCTGTTCGTGGTGGTCGCCCAATGGGTCGCGCGACGCTCTCTTTCCAAACGCCAAGGCTCTTGAACGATGCAAAACTTTCCTAGCGAATTTTTCCCCCAGCGCATCACCCACGACCCATTGACGGCCGCGCCGCTGATTCATGCCGGCCTGATGAACGATGACAGCCGGGTGCGTATCACCTTCGAGGGGCGCTCGCTGCAAACCGCCGAACTGCGGGCCCGGGTCGCGGCCCTGCAGGCGGTGCTGGCCGCGCAAGGGCTGCGCCCCGGGCAACGGGTGGCGGTGATGCTGGGCAACAGCGACGAGCAGATCGTGTTGATCTACGCGTTGATCCTGTCCGGGCTGGTGTGGATTCCAATCAATACCCGGCTGCGCGGCCCGGGGCTGGATTATCCGTTCGAACACGCTCGGCCCGAACTGGTGGTGGCGGACGCCGAGTTCGAGCCGCTGCTGCGCCAGGGTGCGGCCGCTGCTTTACCGTACCAGTCGATCACGGCCTTGCACCGTGCCGCCGAGGAGTATCCGGATGCGCCGTTGCAATGGCTGGATAGCGCCAGCGATGCGCCGCTGTGCCTGATCTACACCTCGGGTACCACCGGTGCCCCCAAGGGCGTGATCTTTACCCATCGGATGATGCGCATCGCCGGCGAGGCAGTGTTGCTGGTGGCCGATGTGCAGGCGGGCGATCGCCTGCTGTTGTGGGAGCCCCTGTGCCATATCGGTGGCGCGCAAATGTTGTTGCTGCCATTCCTGGCCGACGTCCAGTTGAACGTGGTGCAGCGTTTTTCCGCGAGTCGTTTCTGGGACCAGTGCGCGGCGGTCGGGGCCACGCAGTTGCATTACCTGGGCGGGGTGCTGGACATCCTCATGCAGCAGGATGCCGCCACCTGGCCGACCGCGCATAGCCTGCGCACGTTGTGGGGGGCGGGGGTGTCCGTGAACAACTGGGCGGCCATCGAACAGCGTTTCGGCTGCCAGTTGCGCGAGTGCTACGGCATGACCGAATGCGCCAGCTTCGCCACCCTCAATCGCAACAACAAGCCGGGCTCTGTGGGCCAGCCGCTACCCTGGTTGACCCTGGAATTGCTGGACGCCGAAAACCAGCCGGTCGGTATTGGGCAGTTGGGCGAGATCGTGCTGTCGAGCAGCGTGGAGGGCGTGTTTCTGCCTGGCTACCTGGATAACCCTACGGCCACTGCCCAGGCGTTGCGCAACGGACGTTTGTACACCGGTGACATGGCGCGCCTGGATGCCGATGGCGACCTGTTCTTCGTCGGGCGCCGGACCGACAGCATGCGGGTACGCGGCGAGAACGTGTCGGCCTGGGAAGTGGAGCGGGTGTTCAGCAGTCATCCGGCGGTGCGGGCTTGTGCGGCGGTGGGGGTGCAATCGAGTATTGGCGAGCAGGAAATCCTCCTCTATGTGCAGTTCGAGGAGCATGCACAGGTCGACTGGCCCGCCATCGTGGAGTGGGCGAGCCAACGCCTGGCGTCGTACCAGCAGCCGCGGTACTACCGGGCAATCGCCAGCTTCGAGATGACCCCCAGCGAGCGGATCAAGAAACACCTGCTGGCGCGCACCCTCGACGGTGCGTGGGACGGGCAGGGGCAGCGAGCGTAGAGGCAGGTTCAGGCGGGGGAATTTCACTAAGAGTTCGTGCCAGGTGACAGGCTGTCAGTGAATAGCGATAGACTGTGTCCAACAAACCGCATTCCTTCATTTCACGACGCGATGTAAAGCACCCATGGCCAACCCCCGCTCGCCGAAAAAACCGGCAACTGATCCCACCGCTTCCTCGCTGTACGTGCAATCCGTGGAGAAGGCCATGAAAGTGCTCATGGCCTTCGATGGCAGCCAGCGGCAACTGTCGCTGTCGGAAATTGCCGGGCTGACGGGCATGGACCTCAGCGCGGCGCAGCGCTTCACCCATACCCTGGCCACCCTGGGCTACCTGAACAAGGACCAGGGCAAGAAGTATGAGTTGTCCCCCAAACTGCTGGATTTCACCTTTCATTACCTCAGCTCCAGTGAGCTGGTGAACCGTGCCGCGCCGTACTTGCAGCAGTTGAGCGCGGAAACCGAGGAGGCGACCAACCTCACGGTGATGGACGACACCGACATTGTGTTTGTCCAGCGGATCGTCAGCCGCCATGTGTTCAACGCCAACGTAATTGTCGGCACCCGCTTGCCAGCCTGGTGCACCGCACCGGGCCTGGCGTTGCTGGCGACTTACCCGGATGACGAGGTCAACGACATCTTCGACCGCAGCCAGTTCGTCCAGCACACCCCGGCCACCATCACTGATCGTGGGCAGATCTGGGCCAACGTGGAGCAGGTGCGCCAGCAGCGGTTTGCCCACGTCGAGGACCAGTTTTTCTACGGCGACGTGTCCACCGCGGCAGCCATTCTCGACGGTTCCGGGCGCGGGATTGGCGCGGTCAACGTGGCAGTGTCACGTTCGCGCTGGGTCGCTGAGCGGGACATGCGCCGCTACGCCGACCTACTGATCTCCACCGCCTCCTCGATCTCCGCGAAACGCAAAAGCTGAGTCCCAGCCACCGGTTTTGCATACCCCCGCTAGCCCTGTAGGAGCAGCTTGCCCGCGATGGCGGTGTGTCAGGCAGCATCGATGTTGACTGTGCTGGCCTCATCGCGAGCAAGCTCGCTCCTACAGTGGTTTGTGGTGCCCGCAGATTTTGCATACACCCAACGAAACCTGTGGGAGCGGGCTTGCCCGCGATGGCGGTGGGTCAGGCAGCATCGATGTTGACTGTGCTGGCCTCATCGCGAGCAAGCTCGCTCCCACAGTGATTTTGGCTGTTCGCAGATTTTGCGTACACCATCGAAACCTGTAGGAGCGAGCCTGCTCGCGATGGCGGTGGGTCAGGCACCAATGATGTTGAATGTGCCTGCCTCATCGCGAGCAAGCTCGCTCCCACAGTGATTTTGGCTGTTCGCAGATTTTGCGTACACCATCGAAACCTGTGGGGGCGAGCCTGCTCGCGATGGCGGTGGGTCAGGCACCAATGATGTTGACTGTGCCTGCCTCATCGCGAGCAGGCTCGCTCCTACAGTGGTTTGTGGTGCCCGCAGATTTTGCGTACACCCATCGAAACCTGTGGGAGCGGGCTTGCCCGCGATGGCGGTGTGTCAGGCAGCATCGATGTTGACTGTGCTGGCCCCATCGCGAGCAAGCCGCAAGCGGGCGCCGCAAGCGGGCGCTCGCTACTACACCGCCGATAACGCCTGGGAACGGGCATGGGCTGCCTGGGTTGCGGCTTGAATCAGTTGGCGCAGGGCCTGGTCCTGTTCGAACACGCTGATGGCCGCTGCCGTGGTGCCGTTGGGGGAGGTGACGGCGGTGCGCAGTTCGACCAGGTCTGCGTTTTCCTGGGTTTGCTGGCGTGCGGCGCCCAGGGCGGTCTGGCGGGCCAGGTTGAGTGCCAGTTGCGGTGGTAGGCCGAGCAGGACGCCGGCCTGGGCCAGGGCTTCGCTGAACAGGTGGTAGTAGGCCGGGCCGCTGCCGGAGATCGCGGTGACGGCATCCAGCAGGCTTTCCTGTTCAAGCCAGTAGCTACGTCCGACGTTGTCGAACAGTTGGCCGACCTGGGCGCGCCGTGTCGCATCCAGCCGGGCGTCGGCGTACAGCCCGGTGCAGCCGGCATTCACCAGCACCGGGGTGTTGGGCATCGCCCGGATCACCGGGCAGCGACGGGCCAGCGCCTGATCGAGGGCGTCGCAGGTGATGCCGGCGGCGACGGAGATGACCACCGCGTCCTGGCAGATCAGGTCCGGCAGGGACGCCGCGACGCTGCACACTTTGTCGGGCTTGACCGCGAGCACAATCAGGTCAAAGGCTTGCGGCGCAATGGCCTGTAGATCCGGGTACAGGGTTGCCCGCAGGCCCGCCTGTGGATGCGGATCGACGGCGCTAACTGCGTCAACCAGACCGTTGGCCAGCCAGGCTTCGCCCATGGCGCTGCCCATGCGTCCGTAACCGATAAAAAGTACGTTCATGCGGTGATCTCCGGATAAGCCCCAGGGCTTGGTTTGACAAACAGGGCGCGTTGCCGCCCGAGTACATTGGCCTTCCTGCAGTCGCGCACCGAGTGCGCACCCAGCAGGGTCATGGCCAGTTCCATTTCGTTGCGCAGCATCCGCAGGCTGTCGGTGGCGCCTTGCTGGCCGGCGGCTGCCAGGCCCCACAGCGGCAAACGCCCGACCATCACCGCATCCGCTCCCAGCGCCAGGTACTTGAGCACATCGCTGCCGCGGGTCACGCCGCTGTCGGCGATGATCTGCAGGTCGCCGCCGACGGCCTCGGCGATGGCCGGCAGGACTTGGATAGGCGCGGGCGCGATGTCGAGATTACGTCCGCCATGGGCCGAGACGACGATGGCATCCGCGCCTTCGTCCCGGGCAAGCAACGCATCCTGGGGGCTCAACACGCCCTTGATGACCAAACGCCCGTGCCAGCCACTGCGGATCTGCCGGATGTCGTTCCAGGTCAGGCGATTTTCCAGGCGCACCGCCTCATGGACTGCCTGTTGGGTGACCGCACCGCGAAACTGTGCCGGGTAATGCCCATAGGAAGGCATCCCGCTCGCCAGCCATTGGCGCAACCAGACCGACACCAGCCAAGAGGGATGGCCCAGCACATCCAGCAGCAGCGCGAGGCTGGGTTTCAAGGGAATAGAGAAGCCGTTCCTGACGTTGTATTCGCGTTTCGGACTGACCGGCGTGTCGGCGGTGATCACCAGGGTATCGACCCCGGCCGCCTGGACGCGTTCGAGCAACTGGCGAGTGAGGTTGCGGTCTTTCCACACGTACAACTGGAACCACAGATTGGTATCCGGCACCTGCTTGCGGATCTCTTCCACCGTGGTCACCGACTGGGTGGAAACGCAGAAGGGAATGCCCAGGTCACGCGCGGTGCGCGCCAGTTTTATCTCCCCCTGGAACGACACCAGTCCCGCCAATGCCGTGGGCGCGATGACCAGCGGCATGGCCAGCGCTTGCCCCAACAACGGGGTGCGCAGCTCCGGTTGATCGACGCCATTGAGCAGGGAAGGCGTCAACGTGATCTGGTCCAGGCTGGATCGGATGCGTAGCAGTGCCTGTTCATCCTCACTGCCGCGATCGATATATTCAAACAGTGCCTTCGGCAACCGTTGCCTGGCCCGGGCCCGGTAATCAATAAAGTTCAATAAGGATGACATAAGCCCTCGTCCAGACATGCAGGCAAACGCAACCGAGACTTATAAAGCCCGGTTGTTATTGATTGCCGATGTACGCGCTAAGTTATGAAATTGATGCGGGTTTCAGGAGAAAAACTTCTTCGCGGAAATGGAAGTCGCCACCACTTGAACATGTTGGGCGAGTTCTTCTTCGACGCGTTCTTTAGTCCAGCGAGTGGTCGGTACCGCGATAGTAATGGCCGCGATTGCATGGCCATGTTCATCCAATATGGCCGAGGCCACGGCAATATCTCCCAGTACGGTTTCATTGGCGATGATCGCGTAGCCGGTTTCAGCCGCGCGTTGCATGCGTTCGAGTAATAAACCCTTGTCGGTGACGGTATGCGGGGTCAGTGCCCGCAGTTGGGTGGCCTCGATCGCCGCTTCCCGCTCTTCAGCGCTGCAGTGGGACAGGATGGCGGTGCCCGAGGCGGTGAATATCGCGGGCAGGCGGCTGCCGACCATGATGTCGACGTTGATCAAGTGCCGGCCCGGATAGCGCCCCACGTAGACCACTTCGTGGCCATCGAGCTCTTGCAGGTTAGTGGTTTCGCCCAGGGTACTGCTCAGGTCCACCAGGTACGGCGCGGCCTTGTGCAGCAACTCATGGGCACAAAGAAAGTTGTAGGAAAACTGCAGCACTTTGGAAGTCAGTGCGTAATCCCGAGTGTTGTGTACGCGGCGTAGATATCCCAGAGCTTCCAGGGTAAATACCAGGCGTTGTGCGGCACTGCGATCAAGCCCCGACAAGGTGGCTATTTCCGAGAGCGGCATTTGCCGTTTCGGATGGTCGAAGGCATGCAGTATCTGAAAGGTCTTTTCAGTAGAGCCGACATACAATGACGAATTACGAGGATCGCCAACTGCTTCTTTTGCAGTTTTTTTTGTGGTTTTGGTTGGGCGAGAATTCGGCATTTGTTGAGCGGTCCATAAATGTCATGACATTGGATTGTGGCATTCACCTGTGCCCTTGCATAGCGCAGGGGCACTGGCGTGGCAGCCGTTGTTTTGAACTAGCGGGCCGCGGTTGGGGCCTTCTCGAACATGTCCAGAAGTTTGCTGTATTCGACTCTCAGTGCATTACGCAGATCTTCCTTCGGCTCACGCAGGGGCGCGAGCAGGGCAGGGGCGTTGACCCCGATCAGGTCCATCACCGACTTCATCGGCCCGGGGTTGGTTTCGGAAAACGCCAGGTTCATCAGCGGAATCAATTGCCGGTGCAGCGCCAGCGCCTCGGCAGTTTTGCCGGCGCTGGCGAGGTCGAACACCCGGCGCCAGGTTTTCGGCAGCAGGTTGGCCGTGACCACGATCCCGCCTGTTGCACCCGCCGCCACTTGCAGCGGGAACAGCGTGTCTTCGCCGCTGAGTACGGCGAACTCAGGATCGACGCCGGCGATCACCCGCAGGAAGTGGTACATGTCGGTGTTGCAGGCCTTCATGCCGATGATGCGCTCATGCCGGGACAGTTCGTGCAGCACCTCGGGATCGATCGAGATCCGCGTGCGATAAGGAATCTCGTAGATCAGGATCGGCAGCGGCGACTCATCGGCGTAACGCAGGAAGTAGTCGCGGATGCCCAGTTGGGTCGGGTTGGTGTAGTAGGGCGTGATCACCAGCAGGCCATCGGCGCCGGCCTTGGCAAAGTCCTGCGCCGCGGTCATCGCGTCGTGATAGCCGGTGTCCAGCACCCCGCAGATCACCGGCATGCGCTGGTCGGCGAGCTTGGCGCAGAGTTCGACGAAGCGCACCCGCTCATGCCTGGACAGGGCACCGTACTCGCCGGTTCCGCCCAACGGCACCACGCCGTCCACGCCTTGCCCGGTCAACCAACTGAACAGCGCTTCGGTGGCGGTTACATCAATCGTGTCATCACTCTGCACCGGCGTGGTAATGGCCGGGAAAATACCTTTGAGGTGTTCAGAACTGAGCATGGATGTTTCTCCTTTGATCATGGGTTACGGGCTCAGCGCGCCAGGCTGCGCTGACGCAGGCGATCGGCGCCGAAAATCAGCAGGGTGATGAAAATCAGCAAGCAGGTGGAGACGGCGGCAATCACCGGTGAAACCTGCAAGGTCACCTCATCCCAGAACTGCTTGGGCAAGGTGGCGTTGAGGCCGCCCGACGAAAACAGCGCAATCGTCAGTTCGTCGAACGAGGTGGCGAAGGCAAACAGGAACGCGGAAAACATCCCGGCGCCCAGCAGGGGGAAGGTCACGTGGCGCAGGGTTCTCAGGGGGCTGGCCCCCAGGCTCTGCGCGGCCAGGTCCAGGCGCTGGTCATAGTTGCGCAGCACCGCGATCATGGTCATCACCACGTAGGGCACGCACACCACAGTGTGGCCAATGATCAGGCCGATGGACGTACCGACCAGCTTCAGCTCGGCGAACATGTAGAACAGGCCGAGGGCAATGATCACTCGTGGCGCGATGATCGGCGACAGCAGGAACGCCAGCAGGATCGCCTTGCCACGGATCCTGCCGCGGGCCAGGAGAAACGCTGCGGGAACGCCGATCAGCATCGACAGAATGCCCGCGCCGGTCGCCACCGTCAGGGAGCGCACCAGGGCCTGGGTCCAGACCGGGGTATTGAGCATTTGCTCGTACCACTGCAGCGTCATGCCCGAAGGTGGCCACTGCAGGCCGGCACTGCTGAAGGAGATCGGGATCATCAGCAGCGCCGGCAGACTGATCAGCACCAGCACGGTCCAGACGAAGACACTGAGCACCAGCGGCGTACCTTCAGCGCTCTTGCGCCGGCGCTTGAACGACAGGCGCGCGATCAGCCAGTCGCTGACCGCACCAATGCCCGCCAGCACCGCACTGCCTGCACGTCGCGCCAGGGTGTCGCGGCGGGCTTGGGCGGACGGGTCTTCGCCGGTGAGGGTGGCGAAGCCGAAGATCCGGTCATAGATCACGAAGACCACCAGCACCACCACCAGCAACAGCACGGAAATAGACCCGGCCAGTTCCCAGTTCAGGGTCTGTTGCACCTGATCGATAATCAGTTGGGTGATCATGGTTTCCTTGCGCCCACCCAACAGCGCCGGAACGATGAAGAAGCCGATGGCAGTGACGAACACCATGATGGTGGCGGCGGCCACGCCGGGCATCGACAGCGGGAAGTAGATCGTCCAGAAGGCCGTGCCCGGACGCGCGCCCAGGGTCGAAGCGGCGCGGGGCAGGCTGCGGTCGATGTTCTCCATCACTGCGAGCATGGTCATGACGGCGAGCGGCAGCATCGCGTGCACCATGCCGGTGAGGGTCGCGCCGGTGCCGTAGAGCAGGTTGATCGGTCTGTCGATCAGGCCCAGGGACATCAGGAAGTTGTTGGCCACCCCGTTGCGTCCCAGGATCACCACCCAGGCGAATGCCCGGACCAGGAAGCTGGTCCAGAACGACAGGAGCACCAGGAACACCAGGCGGCTCTTGAGCTTGGCCGGCGCCGTGGAGATCAGGTAGGCCACCGGATAGCCCAGCACCACCGACAGCACGGTGGTGGCCAGGGAGATCTTGAAGGTGATCCACAGCACGTTGAGGTACAGGCTCGAGGCGAACAGGTGCCGGTAGGCGTCGAGGGAAAAGCCCTCCGGCCCGAGGATGCTCAACGACAGCAGGCGGCCCACCGGATAGGCCAGGAACACCGCCAGCAGCACCAGCAACGGCGCGATCATCAGGCTGTTCTTGGCCCAGGCTGGCATCGGCGCAGAGGCTGCGCGAGAGGTAAACAGGCTCATGGGAACGCCGCCTTGGGTTGTTCGGTGATGGCAACGGCGTCCGAGGCGTGCCAGGACAGGGAGACCTTGTCGCCGCGCTGGAAGCTCTCGCCATTGACCCGGGTCGGGAAGGCCGAGACCAGCGCGGGAATGCCTTCCTCCTCGGTGCTCATGTAGACCTTGGTCAGGCTGCCGGTGACCATCACATCGCTGACGCTCGCCTGCAGATGGCGCACGTCGCCGTCCGTGGCTTTGGCAATCAGCATGTTCTGTGGGCGGACCATGATGTGGATGTGCGCGCCCGGCAGGTTCTCACCGTTTGGCGTGGCGCTGGCCTTGATCCCACGGCTGCCGACCAGCACATCGAGCACCCCGTCCTGGGAGGCGACGATCTGCGCCGGCAGCAGGTTCGACTCACCGAGGAAGTCGGCAACGAACAGCGTGCGCGGGCGGAAGTACAGGTCATCGGGGGTGCCCAGTTGCTCGATCTTCCCGGCGTTCATCAGGCAGATGCGATCCGACATGGTCATCGCCTCTTCCTGGTCGTGGGTCACATAAATGATGGTGGTTCCCAGCTCCCGGTGAATGCGCTTGATCTCCAGTTGCATGTGTTCGCGCAGCTTCTTGTCGAGCGCGCCCAGGGGTTCGTCCATCAGGATGATCGAGGGGCGATAGACCATGCAGCGCGCCAGCGCGACCCGTTGTTGCTGGCCGCCGGACAACTCCTTGGGATAACGCTGGGCGATGTGCGGCAGTTTGATCATGTCCAGGGCGGCCATGGCCCGCTCACGGGCCTCAGTCGCCGAGACCTTGCGCATCTTCAGCGGGAAGGCAATGTTCTCCAGGATCGTCATGTGGGGAAATAGCGCGTAGTTCTGGAACACCACACCAATGTCGCGATGATGGGGCGCCAGGTACGTCACATCGTTGTCGCCGATGGACACCTCGCCGCCATCGGGATGGGTGAGGCCGGCCACCAGGCTGAGCAAGGTGGTTTTGCCGGAGCCGGAAGGACCGAGCAGGGTCAGGAACTCCCCATCGGCGACGGTCAGGTCGGTTTGGGCGAGGGCCACGAACTGGCCATAATTTTTAGCGAGCTTCTTTACGGTTAGGCTGGAAGAGGACATGGCGAAGACCTGAAGACAAGGGGCAGGAAATATCGGGCCCGCCGCGTGGCGGACCCGTCAGCGGGGTCAGCTCAGGAGCCATGCGTTATAGCGTTCCAGCGCCGTGCCCTGTTTTTCTGTCCAATACTGGGCATCGATCGGTAGCCCCTTGGCGATGTGGTCGGGGTAGGAGGGGCAATCGGCGGCCACGGCCGGGTCGATGAAGTCAAAGGCCCGGGGATGGGTCACACCGGCGGGGAAGTACTTGGTCAGTGCAGCCTGGCGCTCGGGGTCGCAGGTGAACTTGATGAACTCGCGGCAGGCTGCGGCGTTGGGCGTGCCCGCCAGGATGGCCCAGCTGTCCAGGCCCCAGATGTTCTGGTCCCAGACGATGCCGACCGGGGCATTGGAGCTGCGGGCCGATTGCGCACGCGAGACCCAGACCGGCACCATGTCGACTTCGCCGGACACCAGCAATTGCTCGACTTGCGCGCCACTGGTCCAGAACACCGAGACGTCATTCTTGATTCTGTCGAGTGCCGAGAATGCCCGCTCCAGGTCGCAGGGGTAGACGTTGGCCACGGCAACCCCGTCGGCCAGCAGTGCCTGCTCGATGGTGTCGAAGGGGTGACGGCGCAGGGCGCGGCGACCGGGGAAACCCTGCACATCGTAGAAGTCTTTCCAGGAGGTAGGTGCCTGGCGCCCTTCGAAGGCGTCCTTGCGATAAGCCAGCACGGTGGTGTAGACGTTGGTGCCGACTCCGTATTCGGACATGAAGTGCTCGGGCATCTGCGCCACGATGGGGTCGTTGCCCAGGCCGTGGGCCTCGAGGTATTTCTTCTGGCCCTGGGTGAGCATCTTGATTGCCGGCTGGCTGATCTTGGCCATGTCCCAGGTGTAGGAACCGGCATCGACCATCGACAGGATCTGCGCGGTCGGCTCGGCGTTGGCCTGTACGCCAATCACCTCGATTCCCGTCGCCTCCTGGAACGGCCGATAGAACACCTCGGTGTAGGCCTTGGTGTAGACGCCGCCATCATCGCGCACCACGATGCGTTTGGTTTGCGCCCGCAAGGACGACCACATGCTGCTCGTCGACAGTGCGACGGCCCCGACCACACTGGCCTTGAGCACGCTGCGGCGTGACCAGTTATTAATGTTGTTGCCCATACTCCTGACCTCTCTTCGCGATATTGTCGATAGTCGCTATCGTCACTAGGGATGTTTGTTGTGGGTTTTATTTTTCAGGCGGTATAAGTCGGCCCGGGTTGAACAGGCCAAGGGGGTCGACGGCGTGTTTGATCGCCCGCATCAGGGCGAGCGAAGCCGCGGATTTATAGTTATGCATTTCATCGAGCGAGGTTTGCCCGACGCCATGTTCGGCGCTGAAGGTCCCGGCCAGTTCGGCGGCCACGTCATTGACCGCGCGACGCAGTTCACGGGCGAGGGCTTCGGTTTGCTCGAGTCCGTCCCAGACCGCGAACGGGAAGAACGGAATGTAGTGAATGTTGCCGTCACCCATGTGCCCGACGATCACGATCTGCGCTTGCGGAGCAAGCTTCGCCACCGCGGCGTTGGCCCGCTCGATGAAGGTCGCGATGGTGGACACCGGCACAGCGCAATCGGTGGTCAGGCCGATGCCGCCTTTCTTGTTGGCTTCCGACACGCTGTGGCGCAGTTCCCACATGGCGGCCTGCTGGCCTTGACTGGAAGCGATGCTGGCGTTGTCGACGATGGCCTGGTCGAACGCCTGCTCGAGGATGGCCGTAAGGGCCGCCTCGGGGTCGGCGCTGCCCGCGGTATCCGCCAGCTCGATCAGCACGTGCCAGGGATGCCGGGTATCCAGTGGCGAGCGGCGCTGCGGCACGTGCTCCACTACCAGGTCCAGTTGCAACTGGTTCATCAGCTCAAAGGCCGACAGCGATGAGCCCGACAGCTGGCGGGTGAGCACCAGCAGCTCGATCGCTTGGGCCGGGCTGCTGACGCCGACCCAGGCCACTGCGCAGCGCGTGGGCAGGGGATGCAGCTTGAGCACGGCGGCGGTGATGATCCCCAGGGTGCCTTCGGAGCCAATGAACAGATGCTTGAGGTCGTAGCCGGTATTGTCTTTGCGCAGGGCCCGCAGTTCCGAGCAGATGGTGCCATCGGCCAGTACCACTTCAATGCCCAGGACGTTGTCGCGGGTGTTGCCATAACGCAGTACGGAGATGCCCCCGGCGTTGGTGGCGATGGTGCCGCCGATCTGGCAGGAACCTTCGGCCCCCAGGCTGACCGGGTACAGGCGTCCGGCGTCCCGCGCCGCTTGCTGCACGTTAGCCAGGACGCAGCCGGCCTGCACTTCGATGGAGTTGTTGACGGGGTCGACGAGGCCGATGCGGCGCATGCGCTGCAGATTGATGATCACCGGAGCCGGCCCGCTGGAAGGCGGCACCGAACCACCGACCAGGCCGGTGTTGCCACCTTGAGGCAGCACGGGCACGCGGTGCCGGTGACAGCAGGCCACTACCGCTGCCACTTCTGCGGTGCTGGCCGGACGGGCGACACACAGCGCCGCGCCACGGTAGCGCCCACGCCAGTCCTCAAGGGAAGCGGCCATTTCGCCGGCGTCGGTAATCAGGTTGTTTGCACCAAGCAGAGCGATGAGCTCGTCGACCAATGACATTCGCTGACTCCAGTAATCTCAATGCAATTAAAGTAATTGCAAAAATAGTAGAGCGCTTCTCCCCTCATTGGCAATAGGGATTCTGGGGTGTGTCGTTTTTAGGTATGTCGTTTTTAGATATGGCTCACGGCCGGGCAACGGAGCGCCCATTGCGCTGCCGGAACCAGGCGGGAAGGGAGGAGGGTGATCGCTGATGGGCAACTTTATCGACTCAGGCGGTGCCACGGGCACCAGCTTGAATATCGCAAGCTGCTACCATCGCGCCATTGTCACCCTGAGTAGAGCACCATGAATCGCCGTAAGAAAATCAAGCAGCTGTTAAAAGCCCACGCGAAAAAGGCCAGCGCCAAGCTGGCCCCAGTCAACAAGGACAAGTACATCAGCAAAGCCGACCGCTTGAAGCTGGCGGCTGAAGCCAGTCAGGATCCAAGCAGCCCGGTCGAGAGCTGATCGCGCCTCGACTATTTTGCTGTGCCGCCCTGGGGAATATCGCCACAGAACAGATCGAGATTGCCGTCCTCCGGTGCCGATCGCAGGACGATCGAGTACTGGCCGGCCAGCAACTCTGGCAAGGCGATGGGGGCGCTCCTGGAAAAGGTCCAGCCGGCAACGACGGTGCGTTCGGTATTGACCTTGTCGTTCATCGCATAGGCCACCGGGCCGGGCTGCTGGCAACTGCCCTTATGGATGAAGGTGTAGATGCGCAGGGGCAGGGAGGTGCCGGTGGGCACGCCGCTGATAAAAAAGTCGAACCCGGTCTTCTGGTCCCAATTGGCCAGGGTGGTATTGGCTATTTGCCCGACGTTGTGCCGAGTGGCTGCCAGGGGAATGCTGATCCCGTGCTCGCTTGACGTGGTACAACCAAACAGGCTCGCGCTGACCAGCAGGGCGACCAGTGGATATCTGGGATTCATGACCAACCTCCAGTGTTGAAGAATTGCCATGGGAGATTAGCGGGTATCGCCCAATAGTCGCCTGACGTTCGTCAGCCAGGCCCGCAGCACCCTGCGGGCCTGGCCTGTGTCAATGCACGATCTGCGCCAGGAAGGCCTTGGCCCGTGGGCTTTTCGGGGCGTTGAAGAAGTCTTCCGGCGGGGCGTCCTCGATGATCTGGCCACCGTCGAGAAACAGCACGCGCTCGGCTACTTGCCGGGCAAACCCCATCTCGTGGGTCACGCAGAGCATGGTCATGCCGCTGCCAGCCAGTTTCACCATCACGTCCAGCACTTCGCTGACCATCTCCGGGTCGAGCGCCGAAGTGGGCTCGTCGAACAGCATGATTTTCGGTTCCATGCACAACGCCCGGGCGATGGCCACGCGCTGTTGCTGGCCGCCGGAGAGCTGGCTGGGGTACTTGCCGGCCTGGCTGGCGATCCCGACTTTGTGCAGGAAGTGCTCGGCCAGTTCCTCGGCTTTCTTGCGGCTCAGGCCACGCACCGAGATCGGTGCCAGGGTGCAGTTGTCGAGCACGCTCATGTGCGGGAACAGATTGAAATGCTGGAACACCATGCCCACTTCGCTGCGCACCTTGGCCGCCTCGCGGGTGTTCTGGGACAGGTCGGTGTCATTCACCAGGATCCGGCCTTTCTCGGCGATTTCCAGGCGGTTGATGCAGCGGATCAGGGTCGATTTACCCGAGCCGGAAGGCCCGCACAGGACGATGCGTTCGCCTTCGCGCACTTGCAGGTTGATGTCGTGCAAGACATGGAAGGCGCCATAGAACTTGTTCAGGGCGGCGATATCCACCACTACCTTACGGGTGTCGGGTTGCACGGCCAGCGGCGTATCGATACGGGCAGAGAGGGCAGGCATGGTCGGGTCTCCGGCAATCAATGGAAGCGCTCGGCGCTGTAAGGGGCAGGGTCGGTGAACGGGGTGGCGCCGGTCATCATTTCGGCCAGCAAACGGCCGCAGACCGGGCCGAGGGTCAGGCCGTGGTGGGCGTGGCCGAAGTTAAACCACAGGCCCGGGTGCCGCGCTGCCGGGCCGATCACCGGGCACATGTCCGGCAGGCACGGGCGGCGGCCCAGCCAAGGTTCGGCGTCCAGGCGTTCGCCCAGCGGGTAGAACTTGCGCGCCAGCTCTTCGCAGCGGCGCAACTGGATTTCGTTGATCGGGTCGTCACTGTCGGCGAACTCGATCCCGGTGGTCAGACGCACGCCACCCACCATCGGCGCCAGCACGTAACCGCCGATAGGGTCGAGCAAGGGTTGTTGCAGGCAACTGCCTGGCAGGGCGGCATAGTGCATGTGATAGCCGCGCTTGATCGCCAGCGGAATCTTGTAGCCCAGGGGTTCGAAGACGCCTCGGGCTTGCGGACCGAGGGCGACCACGGCTTCGTCGCCGATCACCAGGCCCTGCTCGGTCTGTACCTGCCATTTGCCTTCGCCCTGGCGCAGGGAGAGGGCATCGCCGAGGACAAACACGCCGCCGCGTTCGACGAACAGTTCGGCGTACCCACGGGTCAGGCCGCCGGGATCGCTGACGGTCTTGGGGTCGAGCCAGTGGATGCCACCGATCACGCTGCTGTGCAGGCCGGGTTGGCGCGCCCGCAGTTCGTCGCGGTCGAGCACCTGGTAATTGAGGCCAAAGCGCTGCAGTGCTGCGGCGTCCTGCTGCGCCTTGAAGAAAGCCGGGATCGAGCTGTAGGCCTCGACCCAACCGCCGGCCTGGATCAAATGGTCCATGCCGGCTGGCGTCGAGAGCAGGTCATGTTCACTGACACAACGTTCCACCAGCGGCAGCATGGCCTTGGTCGCCATGGCCAGGCCCTTGGCCCCGGAGTGCCGCCAGTATTGCAGCAACCAGGGACCGGCCTTGGGCAGGTGCTTGAGGCTGTAGCGCACGTCCGATTGCTGGTTGCGGGCGTAGCGCAGCAGGCTCGACAGCTCGCGGGGGAACGAATAGGGAATCACGCTGGCGCGCTCGATCAGCCCGGCGTTGCCGTGGCTGGTGCCTTTGCCCGGCTGCTGGCGGTCGATAAGCACCACCTGGCGGCCACGGGCCTGTAACTGGAGGGCGGTACTGACGCCGACAATCCCGGCGCCCAGAACGATGGTTTGGCAATGCATGGGTAGATCCTTGATGCTGGGGCGCCCACGGCAGCCCGAGAAAAAACCGGTTTACTGCAAGTGGCGGCCGAGGCGGCCTTCCAGGGCTTTGAGGCTGCGTCGCACCACTTCCACGATCAGCAGGTACAGCACCGCGGCCCAGAGGTAGATCTGGAAGTCGAAACTGCGCGAGAAGGCCAGTTTGGTCACCCCCATCAAGTCGTAGATGGTCACCAGCGAGGCAATGGCGCTGGCCTTGATCATCAGGATCAGTTCGTTGCCCAGGGGGCCGATGGCCACCAGCAGCGATTGCGGCAGGACGACTTTGCGAAAGGTGGTCCAGCGCGACAGGCTCAGGGCGTTGCAGGCTTCGCGTTGCCCCTGGGCCACGGCCATGATGCTGCCCCGCAGGATCTCCGCCTGATAGGCCGCGGTGTTCAGGGTGAACGCCAGCAGGGTGCAGAACCAGGCGTCACGGAAGAACCACCAGAGGCCGACGTCCTGCCAGAAGCCTTTGAACGAACCCAGGCCGTAATACAGCATGAACAGTTGGGCCAGCAGCGGCGAGCCACGGAAGAAGTACACATAGACGCCGGCAAAACGGCTGAGAAAGCGGTTGCCCGACAACCGCGCCAGGGCAATCAGCAGGCCGAGCAGGGCACCGAGGGTGAAGGAAATAGCCACCAGTTTGGCGGTGACCAACAGCCCGTCTATGAAGCGTGGACCATAACGTTCCAGCAACTCAGGGCTGAGGAACAGACTCTGCAATTCAGCCAGGCTCATGGGCGCACGCTCCGTTGATGGCGGCTGAAATGCTGTTCCAGGTACTGGAATAGGCGGCCGGAAATCGCCGAGAAGAACAGGTAGCCAAAGCAGGCCACGGTGTAGAACAACATCGGTTCCTTGGTCACGCTGACGGCCAGGTTGGTCTGGCGCATCAGGTCGACCAGCGAGATGGTCGACACCAGCGAAGTGTCCTTGAGCAACGACAGCCAGTTGTTCGACAGGCCCGGCAGGGCGATGCGCACCAGTTGCGGCAGCACCACTTTGGTAAAGGTGGTGCGCCGGGACAGGCCGAGGGCGGCAGCGGCTTCGAACTGGCCCTTGGGCACGGTCTTGAAGGCGCCCAGCCAGATCTGGCTGGAGAACGCAGCGAACACCAGGCTGAACGCGATCATGGCGGCGACGAAGGGGTTGATCGCCACTTCAGCCTCGTAGCCCATCACCGACAACAGTTTCTGCGCGCCGATCTGGCAGCCGTAGTAAATGATCAGCAGGGTCAACAGTTCGGGCAGGCCACGGAACACGGTGGCAAACACCGTGCTCATGGCGCGCGGCCAGCGACGTCGGGAGCGGGCGGCCAAGGCCAGGCCCAACCCCAGTGGCAAGCCGATCGGCAGACAGCTCAAGGCCAGGACGATGGTCACCAGGGCGCCGGCCAGCAAGGCTGAGCCCCAGCCGCCGCTGGCGAAGGAAAGCAGTGACAGGTTTTCGAACATGCTCGAACCCTCTCGGTAAATTAGGCCCGCACGCGTGCACCGCCGCCGGTGGGCGCGCGGTGCAGCAGGTCGGCAAGGAACGCCCCGCAGGCTGGCCTGGGGGGCAGGGGATCAGTAGATGTCGAACGCGAAGTAGCGGCTGGAGATCTTCTTGTAGGTGCCGTCGGCGACGATTTCATCCAGCGCCTTGTTGAAACGTTCGCGCAGTGCATCGTCACCCTTGCGTACCGCGATGGAGGCGTCGGCGGTGGTGCCGTTGACATCGCCGATGATCTTGCAGCAGTCCTTGCCGGCGCTGTCGATCCAGGCCAGCAGTGGGAACTTGTCGGCAATCACCCCGTCGACGCGGCCGGCAGCCAGGTCGCTGTTGGCTTCATCCAGGGTCGGGTAGAACTTGACGTCGGCGCCAGCCGGGCCGTAGTGATCTTCGGCGTAGATGGCCTGGGTCGAGGAGGCCTGGGCACCCACGGTGCGACCTTTGAAATCGGTCTGGGCGTCGGAGATGTCCGAGTCCTTGGGCACGGCCACGGACAGCGGAGTGCGGTAGTAGTGGTTAGTGAAATCGATCTTCTGCTTGCGCTCGTCGGTGGCGATCATCGAGGCGACCACGGCGTCGTATTTCTTCGCCATCAGCGCCGGGATAATCCCTTCCCAGTCCTGGGCGACGATCTTGCATTGGACTTTCATGCGTTCACACAGCGCGTTGGCAATGTCCACATCGAAACCGTGCAGCTTGTTGTCCGAGTCGACATAGTTGAACGGCGGGTAAGCGCCTTCGGTGGCGATCTTCAGGACTTCAGCCTGCGCGCCGGAGGCCCCGGCCAGGACCATTGCACATGCACTGGCAAAGCGAATGACGTGTTTCATCTAGCACCTCGATTTATTGTTTTGAGCTTGGTGATGATGTGTATCCAACGAACTCGTTGTGCAGGAGCGCAACGGCGGCAAGACGTTTTTCCACTTCCGGGCCCAGCTGTTTGCAGACGTCGTTGACCAGCAGGTGCACCAACGACAGCATCGCGGCGGTCGACTCCCAGAAGAGGTTGAACTCGGTGGGCACGCGGAACACTTCGTCGGCGTTCTGCTCGGCCCAGTCGCAAAAGGTGTCGGTGACCAGCGTCACCGGGATGCCCGCCTCGCGGGCCTTGCGGCACAGGGTCAGGGCATGGCGTGAATAGCGGCGGGCTTCGAACACCACCAGGGCGCTGTCATCGGGCAGGCTGAGCAGCACGTCGGCGTAATGCCCGGCAGCGCCGTCGACCCAGTGCACGTCATCGCGCAGGTACTGCAGCAAGTGCACCATGGAGGCGGCGATGCCCCGTTCGGTCTGGAACCCGGCGACGAACACCTTGCGCCGGCTGGCCAGGCGCTGGCTGACGGCGTGCCAGGTGGGGGTCAGGCTGTATTCGTAGACCTTGACCAGCGCCGCCACTTCCAGCTCGAAGCTGCGGGGCAGGCCCTGCGGACCCTGGCTGGCCTGCTGGCGGAATTCCTGCAAACGGTCGCCTACCAGCCACGGGCCATCGCCCAGGTCGGCCTTGAGGTCGTTTTTCAGGTCTTTGAAGTGGCTGTAGCCGATGGAGCGACAGAAGCGCCCGACGCTGGATTCACTGACGTTCAACTTCGCGGCAATGTCGGCAGCGGTCTGGAACGGCAGTTCATAGAGGTTGGCCAGCATGTAGTTGGCAATCGCCCGGCCAGAGGCGGCGGCGGTTGACAGACTGCTTTCAAGGCGTTGTTTGATGGGCTGGCTCAAGGCTGTTTCCTGTTGTTATTCAGCGCTTGGGAAGGAAAATGGATGTTTTCTGTCATAAAGTCAATATTTGACAGATAACTGTCATCGCCGGATAGTTCGCCCATAACAACAAATCGCCCGGAGCTTCAGAATGTCCCACGCCAACACCGCTTTGCCCGAAGTGCAAAGCCTTTCACTTGCCGACCTGACTGAGCTGCTGCAGCGCATCTTTGAACAGCACGGCACCTCGTCGGAAGTCGCCCAGGTACTGGCGCACAACTGTGCCAGCGCCCAGCGCGACGGCGCCCACAGTCACGGGGTGTTCCGCATTCCCGGTTACCTGTCGTCGTTGGCCAGTGGCTGGGTGGATGGTCGGGCCGTGCCGGTGGTGGAGGATGTGGCTTCGGGTTTTGTCCGGGTCGACGCGGCCAAAGGTTTTGCCCAGCCGGCCTTGGCCGCAGCCCGTGGCTTGCTGGTCGAAAAGGCCCGCAGTGCCGGCATCGCGGTGTTGGCGATCCGCAACTCGCACCATTTCGCCGCGCTCTGGCCGGACGTCGAACCCTTCGCCGAAGAGGGCCTGGTGGCCTTGAGCGTGGTCAACAGCATGACCTGCGTGGTGCCCCATGGCGCGCAACGGCCGCTGTTCGGCACCAACCCGATTGCCTTTGCCGCACCGCGTGCCGGTGGCGAGCCGATCGTCTTTGACCTGGCGACCAGCGCCATCGCCCACGGCGATGTGCAGATCGCCGCGCGTCAGGGTCAATTGCTGCCCGAGGGCATGGGCGTCGACAGCCTGGGCCAGCCGACCCGGGACCCCAAGGCAATCCTCAACGGCGGCGCGCTGCTGCCGTTTGGCGGGCACAAGGGTTCGGCCCTGTCGATGATGGTGGAACTGTTGGCGGCGGCCCTGACCGGCGGCAACTTCTCGTTCGAGTTCGACTGGTCGAACCATCCCGGGGCACAAACCCCCTGGACCGGTCAGTTGCTGATCGTGATCGATCCGAGCAAGACCGCCGGCAACCACTTCGCCAGCCGTAGCGAAGAACTGGTGCAGCAGATGCGCGGCGTCGGCCTGCAACGCATGCCAGGCGACCGACGGTATCAGGAACGGGCCAAATCCCTGGCCGATGGCATCAGCCTGCCTGCAGCCGAGTTGGCGCGGCTGCGTGAACTGGCGAGCGCGCGCTAGGCAAAGGTGTATCCGACCTTGCAGGTGTATACAAAATCTGTGAGCAACCAAATTCATTGTGGGAGCGAGCGCCCGCTTGCGGCTTGCTCGCGATGAGGCCAGCACAGCCAACATCTATGTTGCCTGACACACCGCTATCGCGAGCAGGCTCGCTCCTACAGGTTTGATGTGGTGTATACAAAATCTGTGAGCAACCAAATTCACTGTAGGAGCGAGCCTGCTCGCGATGAGGCCAGCACAGCCAACATCGCTGGCGCCTGACACACCGCCATCGCGGGCAAGCCCGCTCCCACAGGTTTGGTATGGGTGTATACAAAATCTGTGAGTAGCCAAATTCATTGTGGGAGCGAGCCTGCTCGCGATGAGGCCAGCACAGCCAACATCGCTGGCGCCTGACACACCGCCATCGCGGGCGAGCCCGCTCCCACAGGTTTGATGTGGTATATACAAAATCTGTGAACAGCCAAAATCACTGTGGGAGCGGGCTTGCCCGCGATGAGGCCGGCACAGTCAACATCCATGGCACCTGACACCCCCACCGGTTTGGTGGGTTGAAACTGCCGTCCTGCATGCCCCGCCCCGTTATAACTGACCCCTTCCCATGCCCTGGCCAGGGCGCAAACGCTTTCTGCTCTTTCGATCTGCAGTCAGTGAAGGCACAATGCGCATCCTTTTTTGGCTAGCCTTGCCGGAGGCCTCGAAATGATTAAGACGCCGTACTACCTGATCGATAAACAAAAGCTGCTGGCGAACATGCAGAAGATCGCCTATGTGCGCGAGCAGTCCGGGGCCAAGGCCCTGTTGGCGCTCAAGTGCTTCGCCACCTGGTCGGTGTTCGACCTGATGGAGCAGTACATGGATGGCACCACCTCGTCCTCGCTCTACGAGCTCAAGCTCGGCCGCCAGAAATTTGCCGGCGAGACCCACGCCTACAGCGTGGCCTGGGCCGACGATGAGATCGAGGAGATGCTCGCCAACTGCGACAAGATCATCTTCAACTCCATTGGCCAGCTGCAGCGCTTTGCCGAGGCGTCCGAAGGCAAGGTTCGCGGTCTGCGGGTCAACCCGCAGGTGAGCAGCTCCGACTACCTGCTGGCAGACCCGGCGCGTCCATACAGCCGCCTGGGCGAGTGGGACCCGGTCAAGGTCGAGGCGGTCATCGAGCAGATCTCCGGCTTCATGTTCCACAACAACTGCGAGAACGGCGACTTTGGCCTGTTCGACCAGATGCTGTGCACCATCGAGGAGCGCTTCGGTCACCTGCTGCACAAGGTCGAGTGGGTCAGCCTGGGCGGCGGTATTCACTTCACCGGTGAAGACTATGCCCTCGACCAGTTCTGCGCGCGCCTCAAGGCTTTTTCGCAGAAGTACGGCGTGCAGGTCTACCTGGAGCCGGGCGAAGCTGCCATCACCCAGAGCGCTTCGCTGGAAGTCACCGTGCTCGACACCCTCTACAACGGCAAGCACCTGGCCGTCGTGGACAGCTCCATCGAAGCGCACATGCTCGATCTGCTGATCTACCGCCTGAACGCCAAGCTGGCGCCGAGCGAGGGTGAACACACCTACATGGTGTGCGGCAAATCCTGCCTGGCCGGGGATATCTTTGGTGAGTATCAGTTTGCTGCACCGTTGGCGATTGGCGACCGTCTGTCGTTTGTCGATGCCGCGGGTTACACCATGGTCAAGAAAAACTGGTTCAACGGCCTGAAAATGCCGTCCATCGTAGTGAAACAACTCGATGGTAGTGTCGAGCTGGTTCGTGAGTTTGGTTTCGACGATTACTTGTCCAGCCTTTCGTAAGCTGGCGCAGAAGGAGAGAGAGAAAAATTGAAGAAGAACGTACTTATCATTGGTGCAGGAGGTGTCGCCAAGGTGGTGGCCCACAAGTGCGCGCAGCACAACGATGAACTCGGTCGTATTGCTATCGCGTCGCGCAACATCTCCAAATGCCAGGCCATCATCGACAGCGTCAAGGCCAAGGGCAGCCTCAAAGTGCCCGCCGATATCCAGGCTTTTGCCCTGGACGCCATGGATGTCGAAGCGACCAAGACGCTGATCCGCGAAACCGAATCGCAGATCGTCATCAACGTTGGTTCCGCGTTCCTCAACATGTCGGTGCTGCGTGCCTGCATCGATACCGGTGTCGCCTACCTGGACACCGCCATCCACGAAGAGCCGGGCAAGATCTGTGAAACGCCGCCCTGGTATGGCAACTACGAGTGGAAACACCTCGAGGAATGCCAGCAGAAGAACGTCACCGCCATTCTCGGCGTGGGCTTCGACCCGGGTGTGGTCAACGCCTATGCAGCCCTGGCGCAACAACAGTATTTCGACCGCATTGATTCGATCGACATTCTCGACGTCAATGCCGGTTCCCACGGCAAATATTTCGCCACCAATTTCGACCCGGAAATCAACTTCCGCGAATTCACCGGACAGGTGTGGAGCTGGCAGGACAGCCAGTGGACCAGCAACACCATGTTCGAAGTCAAACGCACCGACGACCTGCCAGTGGTCGGCGCGCAGAACCTCTACCTCACCGGTCACGATGAAGTGCACTCCCTGTCGAAGAACCTCGGCGTGGCCAACGTGCGTTTCTGGATGAGCTTCGGCGAGCACTACATCAATGTGTTCACCGTACTCAAGAACCTTGGCCTGCTCTCCGAGCAACCGGTCAAGACTGCCGAAGGCCTGGAAGTGGTGCCGTTGAAAGTGGTCAAGGCCGTGCTGCCAGACCCAAGTTCGCTGGCGCCTGGCTACACCGGCAAGACCTGCATCGGCGACCTGGTCAAGGGCACCAAGGATGGCCAGCCGCGTGAAGTGTTCATCTACAACGTGGCTGATCACGAGGAGGCCTATGCCGAAACCGACAGCCAGGGCATTTCCTACACCGCTGGCGTGCCACCTGTAGCCGCCGCCTTGCTGGTCGCCCGTGGCGAGTGGGACGTGCAACGCATGGTCAACGTCGAGGAGCTGCCAGCCGAGCCGTTCCTCAAGGCGCTGGACGTGATGGGCTTGCCGACCCGCATCAAGGATGAGCGTGGCGATCGTCCATGGGACAGCAAAGCCTGAGGCCTTCCAGGTCCTGGTAACTGCCCCGCGCACAAGAACGCCGCTCATTGAGCGGCGTTTTGTTTTCCAGCACAGGACCGGTGGGCGAGCGTCCCTCTGTGCACTTCTTATTACAAGGGCTAGACTAGTGGCATATAACCACAATAACGACGTGACTTGCCTGCATGAGAATCCATCCACTTCCACCCCTCAATAGTTTGATTGCTTTTGAGGCCGCAGCGCGGCACATGAGTTTCACGTTGGCGGCGCATGAATTAAACGTTACCCAAGGCGCGATCAGTCGCCAGGTCCGTTTGCTCGAAGATTACCTGGGTAAAACCCTATTTATACGCACGACCCGTACTCTGCAACTAAGCCCGGCCGCCAGCCAGTATTACGAAGCGGTTCGCAATTCATTGCTGGGCGTGGCGCAAGCCACCGGCGAAATACGCCAATGGCAGGGGGCCGAGCAAGTAACGGTGGCCACCAGTACGGCCATGGCATCACTCTGGTTATTGCCCAAAGTCACCCAGTTCCAGCGCGAAAACGAAGAGATCGACCTGCGGATCATCGCCCACGACCAGGTCAAGGATTTCTCCCGGCTGGACTGTGACCTGGCCTTGTATTACTGCCGTACACCGCCGCCGAACATGCAGGTAACGCCCTTGTTTTGCGAGGAGGTGTACCCGGTTTGCAGCCCGGCCTACCTGGCCCAGCACCCGCATTTGAGCAAGCCTGAAGACCTGGCCGGCTTGACCTGGCTGTACCTCGATGACCCGCAGCGGGACTGGATCGGCTGGTCCGACTGGTTGCTCAGCCAGGGCCTGAACAAGGTCGAGCCAAAGCGCCGAATCAATATCAATAGTTACTCGATGCTGATCCAGTCGGCAATCAACGGGCAGGGCATTGCCCTGGCCTGGTCGAACCTGGTCGATGACCCTTTGCGCACCGGCGCATTGGTACGACCGCTGGAGGCGGTATTAACGACCGAGGCGCAGTTCTGTTTGCTGGAACCGTTGTCCCGGGGGGCTATGCGCCAGAGTGTGAAGTGCTTTAGAAGTTGGTTGTTGAATCAACTTCCGCCTTCGAAAGACTCCGTCTAAGAATCGCAAAAAGTTAAACTTGCCGATAACAACAAGTTGCTCATATATTCGCGCGCCCCTGCAATTAGCAAGTTTCAAGGCAAAAAACAAGGTGGGCGAATTTATGACTAAAAGTCATGAATCGCCCCGCAAATATCGTTTGTCGAGACCACTCCTGTTTTCCCAAACTGGCTGCCAACGGACAGTGGCCAGTGGGCCTGCCGATCTTTCCAAACCGTGCCCAGCAGGGGAAAACAATAATGAGCAACAACCGCCAAATTCCTGTGCATCACCTTGAAACCGTACTTAACCCGATCCATGAGGCCACCGGGCTGAGCAACGAGTTCTACACCGATCAACATTTCTTCGAACTGGAACGTGATCAGGTCATGGGCAAGACCTGGGCCTGTGTCGGTTTCGCCAGCGACCTGGTCAAGGCCGGTTCGGTCAAGCCGATTGATTTCATGGGCCTGCCCCTGCTGCTGATGCGCAACCGTGAAGGCCTGGTGCAGGTATTCCATAACGTTTGCAGTCACCGCGGCATGAAGCTGGTGGAGGAGGCCGGTGAGGTGCAAGGGGTGATTCGCTGCCCTTACCACTCCTGGACCTATGACCTCAACGGCGGCCTGCGTGGCACGCCGCACGTCGGCGGGATCGATCAGCACAAGGACGAGCGCTTCGCCTGCGAAAAGCACGGCCTGAAAGCCATCCGCAGCGCGATCTGGATGGACATGGTGTTCATCAACCTGTCGGGCGACGCCCAGCCACTCGAGGACATGCTCGCGCCACTGACCACGCGCTGGACCCAGTTCCTTGGCGAGGACGGCATGAGCCTGCTGCGTCGCCGTGCGGGCCAGGACCAGACCACCCTGGACATCAACTGCAACTGGAAGCTGGCGGTGGAGAACTACTGCGAGGCCTATCACCTGCCGTGGGTGCACCCGAGCCTGAACTCCTATTCACGCCTGGAAGACCACTACAACATCCTGTTCGACGAGCATTTCGCCGGCCAGGGCAGCTACGCCTACAACCTCTCGGATGTCGCCGGGACCCACCTGCCGAAGTTCCCGGCGTGGCCCCAGGACCGTCTGCGCAACGCCGAATATGTAGCATTTTTCCCCAACGTGCTGCTGGGCATCCAGGCCGACCACGCCTTTGCCATGCAGCTTGAGCCGGTTGCGCCGGGACGCACCATCGAGCACCTGCGCCTGTTCTATGTGGGTGACGAAGCGGCCACCAGCGATGAGTTCGCCGCCTGCCGCGCAGCGATTCTCGAGTCCTGGAAAGTGGTGTTCCAGGAAGACATCAGCTCGGTGGAAGGCATGCAGAAAGGCCGTTTCTCCCCAGGCTACAAAGGTGGCGCGTTCTCTCCGGAAATGGACATCCCGACGCACTTCTTCCACCAGTGGGCTGCACGTCAGTTGCTCGCCACCACGCCGTCTGCCTGAGGAGGAGCGCCCATGTATCCGATAGCCTCGCACTGGCTCAACTACATCGACGGTGAATGGAGCGACAGTACCCAGCACTTGAAAGTCCACAACCCGGGCAATGGCGAGTTGCTCGCAACCATCGCCCAGGCCGGTCTGGCAGACGCCGAGCGCGCCTTGGCGGCGGCCCGGCGCTGTGCCGACAGCGGTGAAATGACCCGAGTGCGCCCGGCGCAACGCGTTACTTGGCTGCTGCGCATCGCCGAAGAAATTCGCGCCGTGGCCGACGAGGGCGCCTGGGTGCTGTGCCAGGAGAACGGCAAGCGCCTGTGCGACGCCAGGGACGAGTTCGTCGAGGCGGCGCGGTACTTCGAGTATTACGCCGGGATGGCGGACAAGATCGAGGGCACCTCGATCCCGCTGGGCAACGGTTACATGGACTTTACCCTGTACGACCCGATGGGCGTTTCGGCGCAGATCGTGCCCTGGAACTTCCCGGTTTCGATCTGTGCGCGTTCCCTGGCCCCGGCGTTGGCGGCGGGTAACGCGGTGGTCATCAAGTCGCCTGAGCTTTCACCGTTGGGCCTGTGTGTACTGATCGGCGCCATCAGCAAAGCGGGCTTGCCGCGAGGCGCGGTCAACCTGATCTGCGGCCGAGGCCGTGAGGTCGGGGCGCACTTGGTCAGCCACCGTGCGGTGGACCAGATTGTGTTCACCGGTTCCGTGCCTACCGGGCAGTCGATCTTGCGGGATGCCGCCCAACACGCGATTCCCAGCGTGATGGAGTTGGGGGGCAAGTCGGCGGCGATTGCCTTCGCCGATGCCGACCCCGAGCAACTGCTGGCCAGCGTCCAGTCGGGGATTTTCTTCAATGCCGGCCAGGTCTGTTCAGCGATGTCCCGGCTGCTGGTGCAGCGCGAGATTTATGAGCAAGTGGTCGAGTCCGTGGTCGCCATGGCCGAAGGGCTCAGCGTCGGGATCGGCCAGGACGACGCGGACCTCACGCCCGTGGTCAGTGCCGGACAACTGGCAGGTATCGAAGACCTGTGTCGCCGCGCTGTGGCGCAAGGTGCGGTAGCGGCCACCGGTGGCCAGGCATTGCCTGACCGAGCCGGTCACTTCATGGCCCCGACGGTGTTCCGCGATGTGCGTCCCGACATGTGCATTGCCCAGGAAGAGGTGTTTGGCCCGGTGCTGGCGGTGATCCCTTTCGACACCGAGGAGGAAGCGATCGCCATCGCCAACGGTACCGAGTTCGGCCTGGTGGCGGGGGTGTTCACCCAGGACATCAGCCGGGCGATGCGCTGCACCCGGCGCCTGAGGGCCGGCCAGGTGTTCGTCAACGAATGGTACGCCGGGGGAATCGAAACCCCGTTTGGTGGCGTCGGGCTGTCGGGTTTTGGCCGGGAAAAGGGCCAGGAAGCCTTGTACAGCTATGTGCGCACCAAGAACGTAGCGATCCGGGTTGCGGGGGAGTGAGCGCCATGTACAAGACTTGGCTGTGTATCGTCTGTGGCCTGATCTACGACGAGGCGCTGGGCTGGCCCCAGGACGGCATCGTCGCCGGCACGCGCTGGGAGGATGTGCCCGAAGACTGGCTGTGCCCCGAATGCCACGTCGGCAAGGCGGATTTCGAGATGCTCGATATCAGTGAGCATGTTGCGCCGGCCGCCGTCGCCAGTGTGCCGTTGCCCACCCCGGTGATAGCTCCTGCCGCGCTGTTGCCGACCCAGCCGATCGTCATCATCGGCAGCGGTTACGCCGGTTACGGCCTGGCCCAGGCATTGCGCAAGGCCGACCCTAGGGTGGAGATCTGCGTGCTGACCCAGGACTGCGGGCACTTGTATTCCAAGCCGGCACTGTCGATCGGGCTGGCCCAGGGCAAAGACGCCGAGGCATTGGCCAGCGAGTCGCCGATGGCCATCGAGCGGCGCCTGAACATCCGCGTCTATGCGCATTGCCAGGTGCAGCGCATTGACAGCGCGGCGCGGCGCTTGAGCACCAGTTTGGGTGAGATGGACTACGGCCAGTTGGTCCTCGCCAGCGGCGCGATGCCGCTGCGCCTGGCGATCGAGGGCGACACCAGTGCCGTGCTCAGCGTCAACAATTTGCACGACTACCGACAGTTTCGTCAGCGCCTGAGCAGCGTGCAGCGTGTCGCCATCCTGGGCGACGGCCTGATCGGTTGCGAGTTTGCCAACGACCTGGCCAGCAACGGCGTGCAAGTCGATGTCATCGGCCTCGGTCGCTGGCCCATGGAGCGGCTGCTGCCGGTCGAGGCCGGCCAGAAGTTGCAGCACGCCCTCAGCGAATTGGGAGTGAACTGGTATCTGCAGAACACCCTGCAGGCCATCGAGCCAACGGCCCAGGGTTACGGCTTGCAACTCGCCGACGGGCAACGCATCGAGGCTGACCTGGTGTTGTCTGCCGTCGGGCTGCGGCCGGACCTCAGCCTGGCAGAGAGTGCCGGGGTGACAGTTGGCAGGGGCATTCAAGTGGACTCGCGGTTGCAGACTTCCCAGCCGGGGATCTACGCCCTGGGCGATTGCATCGAAATCGCCGGGCAGTTGTTGCCGTATCTGGCACCGATCAACCAGGGTATCCAGGCACTCAGCCAGACCTTGCTCGGCCGGCCTACGGCCGTCGATTACCCGTTGATGCCGGTGACGGTCAAGACCCCGGTAGCGCCGCTGTGCCTGCTGCCGCCCGCGGCGGGTTGCGTGGGGGAATGGCGCTGCACCTTGACCGAGGACGGGGTGAGTGCCGGTTTCCATGACGTCGACGGCGCGCTGCAAGGTTTTGTCCTGCTCGGTCGCCAGGCGCAAGCCCAACGCAGCCGTTTGCTGCAGTCCTGCCAGAACTCCCAACAGGCTGTAGCCTGAGGCCCGAATCATGAAGAACACGATCAATCTGCCGTATGACGATGCCAGCTGCGGCTGGTACGCAGCCTTGCCTGCACAACCCGCCTGCACGCGCCTGTCCGGTGAGCAGCGGGCCGACTTCACCATCGTCGGCGCAGGGTTTGCAGGCCTGGCGGCCGCACGCCGCCTGGCAACGCATCACCCGCAAGCACGGATTCTGTTGGTCGATGCCCAACGGGTGGCTCACGGGGCTTCGGGGCGCAACTCTGGGTTTGTGATTGACCTGCCCCACAAATTCGCCCTGGAGCATCCGGACCCGGCACACAAGCAGCGCTTGCTGGGGCTCAATCGCGCCGCCATCGCGCAGTTGCAAGGTTTGGTGCAGAGCCGTGGGATCGATTGCCAATGGTCCCATGCCGGTAAGTATCAAGGTGCCGTCGGTGCGCGTGGCCTGGCTTACCTGGATCACTTCGAGCGGCTGATGAGCGACCTTGGCGAACCGTTTCGCCGGGTGGGTCCGGCAGAACTGTCCAGCGTCCTGGGCACCCAGCATTACAGTGGCGCGATCTACACCCCCGGCTGCTACCTGATGCAACCCGCGGCCCTGGTCACCGGGCTGGCGCGTTCGTTGCCGGAGAATGTCGAGTTGCTGGAAGAGTCACCGATCCAGCGCCTGGAGCGCGACGGCAAGGGCGGCTGGCTGTTGCATGGCAGCCAGGGGCTGATCCGCTGCCCGCAGGTATTGCTCGGCACCAGCATCTTCACCCAGGAGTTTGGTTATTTGCGTAACCGCCTGCTGCCGGTGATGACCTTCGCCAGTTGGACCCGACCGCTGACCGACAACGAGCTGGCGGCCTACGGCGGTCAGGTGGACTGGGGGCTGACCCCGGCGGACCACGCCGGTACCACGGTGCGCATGACCGAGGATCGTCGCCTGATTATCCGCAATACCTACAAACATGTGCCCAAGTATGGGCGCAGCACCAGCGATGCCATGCGCCTGGACGTGCGCGCGGCGCATCGCAAGGCGTTCCTGGCGCGCTTCCCGCAACTGGCCGAGGTGCCTTTCAGTCATACCTGGGGTGGGGTCTACGCGATCTCGCGCAACTTCACCAACTTCTTTGGCGAACTGGAACCGGGGCTGCATGCCTCGGCGTGCGACAACGGGGTGGGTGCGGCCTGGGGCACGATCTCCGGGACCTTGCTGGCCGATCTGGCGGTGGGCGCCGATTCGGCGCAGTTGAACGATATCCGCGCGGTGACCGGCATGCCGTCGCTCAACCCGCCGGAACCGTTTCTCGGCCTGGGGGTGCGCTCGCGCATTCGCCTGGCCGCCTGGAACAGCCGGAGTGAGTTATGAGCCCGCGCGTCCCAGGCAAGGCACGGGTGCTGTGCATCGACCAGCAGGACCTGACATTCACCGTGCGTGGTGGGCCGCCCGGAGCGGCCTATGTCGCCCGTGCCGTGAGCAACGAGGTGTCGCCGAACATCGGGGTGGGATTTGCCCGCTGGGAAGGGGCCGAGGTGCGGTGGACGGTGCTGTATGACGAGGTGATCTTCGTGATCGAGGGCTGTCTGCAGCTGCAGGCCGACGGTGAAATGTTCGAGGTCAGGCCAGGCCAGGTGTTGTGGATTCCTGAAGGCAGCGAGCTGGTGTATGGCGGTCATGCCTTGTTCGGCTACGTGGTGCACCCGGGCAACTGGAAAGAGCTGCACGGATTGGCGTGACGCCAACTTCCCTCCCTTGGACTTCTTGGAATCCGCACCGTGCTTGGACTGACGCGAACTTTCGGGGCCCTTTACCTGGCCAGCTTGTTGATGCAATTGGGCTCGACCCTGCTGATGACCTATCTGGCGTTGCGCTTGAGTGGCATGGGCGGGAGCGAGGCGGCCGGCGGTGCCTTGATGGCCGCCAATGCCCTGGGCATGGTCCTGGGCGGTTGGGTCGGGCGTTGGCTGATCGGCGCGGTTGGGCACATTCGTACCTATGCAGCGTGCGCCGGGATTATTGCCGCAGCGGTGCTGGCCCATGAATTCAGTCATTCACTGCCGTTCTGGCTATTGCTCAGGGCGCTGGTGGGGCTGGCGATGATGTGCCAGCTGATGGTGATCGAAAGCTGGCTCAACGATCAGGCCCGCACCGAGCAACGTGGCGCGGTACTGGCGCTGTACATGGTTGCCAGCTACGTCGGCATGATGCTCGGCCAGTTGGCCCTGACCCTCGATACCGGCTTGGGCATTCGTGCGCTATTGGGCGTGGCCATGGTGTTTGCCCTGTGCTCGGTGCCAGTGGCGCTGACCCGCAGCGCCCATCCCAGCGTGGTGCCCAGTGCGGCGATTGATGTGCGGTTGTTTGTGCGGCGGATTCCCCAGTCGTTGGTGACCGTCCTGGTGTCCGGGATGATCAATGGCAGTTTCTACGGCCTGGCTGCGATCTATGCGAGCAAGCAGGGACTCGATACGGCGCAGGTCGGGCAGTTCATGGCCTTGACCATCGGCGCCGGGCTGCTGGCGCAGTTACCGCTGGGCTGGCTCTCGGACCGGCTGCCACGGGCGAGCCTGATCCGTGGGGTGGCGGTGGTGCTTCTCGTGGCCAGCCTGCCGTTGGGGTTTAATCAGTCGCCCTCGTTCAGCACCGTGTTGCTGTTTGGCGCGGCGATTGGCTTCCTGCAGTTTTGCCTGTACCCGCTGGGCGTGGCGCTGGCCAACGACAATATGGAGGCAGGCTTGCGAGTGTCCCTCTCGGGCATGCTGTTGATCACCTTCGGCGTCGGAGCCTGTATCGGGCCGCTGGTGGCAGGTTTATTGATGGAATATGCGGGCGCCTCCAGCCTGTATTTTTTCCACGCCGGTTGTGCGCTGTTGCTGGCCTTGTGCGTGACCCAGACGCGAGTCAGCGGTCTGCACCTGAACCCGGACGCGCCCTTGCATCAACCGCTCACGCCGGATGGTCTGGCAAGTTCGAACTGGGTGGCGGTGGCAGAGCCGGTAGAGCAATCGGCAAGGCACTAAGTGCCGTCGCCAGGGAGGACAGCGACGGTTTTGATCGATGCGTTTTTCTCATGAATCGGTGACGAAAAATGGTTTGAAGGCGGGTGGGGTTTCCACCATCTTGCCAGTGGTAATTAGGATAAACACGCCTGGAATAATCATCGGATGAACAGCGTTGTTTTTCGGGGCTTTGAATAACCCGTCAAGCGCCTGACTCCAGAACACTCTCTACACCCTTATACAAAAACAAAAGGGGAATAAAATGCGTGCGCAATCTGGCATGTTGAAAGGCTTGAATCCGAAAGTGACGGTGGCTTCATTAGTTGGCGTGATCCTGTTTGTACTGTTTTGTGCCGTTCAAGATGAACAAGCGGCCAAGGCGTTTGAAACGGCCTCCGGGTTTATCCTGTACAACTTCAAGTGGTACTACATCACGTTGATCAGTGCTGTACTTGGGGTGCTGGCTTATATTGCCGTCAGTCGCTTTGGCAACCTCAAGCTGGGCGCCGACGAGGATGTGCCAGAGTTCAGCTTCGCGTCCTGGATCGCCATGCTGTTCAGCGCCGGCATGGGCATCGGCCTGATCTTCTGGTCGGTTGCCGAGCCTATGCTGCACTACGCCGACAACCCGTTTTCCAAGGGTTTGACCGACGAATCGGCGAGCATCGCCATGCGCATCACCCTGTTTCACTGGGGCCTGCACCCGTGGGCAATCTTTTCCATGATCGGCCTGGGCCTAGCGTACTTTGCCTATCGCCGGGGCTTGCCGCTGGCGCTGCGTTCGTTGCTCTATCCGTTGATCGGTAACCGCATCTACGGCTGGATCGGCCATGTGGTCGATATCATGGGTGT
Source organism: Pseudomonas sp. IT-P176 (assembly GCF_949767245.1). Taxonomy (NCBI): domain Bacteria; kingdom Pseudomonadati; phylum Pseudomonadota; class Gammaproteobacteria; order Pseudomonadales; family Pseudomonadaceae; genus Pseudomonas; species Pseudomonas sp. IT-P176. Next base: position 69,418 of record NZ_CATKPN010000027.1, on the reverse strand, counting down.
GGTGATCACCGCCTTTGGTGTTTCCCAGTCACTGGGCCTGGGTGTGGCGCAGATCAATACCGGCTTACATCAAGTGTTTGATGTCCCGGTGAGTATCGGCCTGCAGTTATCGATTATCCTGGTGGTCAGTATTCTCGCCTGCGTTTCCTTGCTGGTGGGATTGTCCAAGGGGATGAAGCGCATCTCCACCCTTAATATGTATTTGTCTTTCCTGTTAATGCTCGCGGTGCTGCTGTTAGGTCCAACCCGTTACATTCTGAACTTGATGTTCGAATCCACCGGCGATTATGTGCAGAACATCGTCGGCCTGAGTTTCTGGATGGATGCCCAGAAAGACAGCGAATGGCAAAACTGGTGGACCGCGTTCTACTGGCCTTGGTGGATGACCTGGGGGCCGTTTGTCGGCTTGTTCATCGCACGAATTTCCAAAGGCCGGACCATCCGTGAGCTGGTAGTGGGTGCGTTGATTGTGCCGACCATGGTCACCATCCTCTGGATGTCGGTCTTTGGTGGTGCTTCCCTGAAGCAGGAGCAACTCGATCGGCAAGCCTATCAGCAGTCGGTAGCGGCTCAGGAAGTGGTGCAGGAGCAAGCACCGTTCAGCGGTGGCACGGTGCTGTTGGCGACCAAAAAAGAAACCACGGCGGCCATGTTCACCCTGTTGCAAGTGCTCGATGGCCCTGCGGTCGGCGCGGCACTGTCGATCCTGGTCTGCGTGTTGCTCGGGGTGCACTTTGTCACCACCGCCGATGCCGGGACCCAGGTGTTGTGTACCTTGTGCGCATTGGGCAGCACCAATCCACCGAAGTGGATCAGGGTGCTCTGGTGCCTGTTGGAAGGCGCCATTGCGGCGGGGTTGTTATTGGCCGGCGGATTGAAAGCGATTCAAATGGCGAGTATTGCCGCAGGGTTGCCGATCGCCATGCTGCTGTTGGTCATTTGCTACAGCCTGATCCACAGCTTGCGCCAGGAGATGCCGGCCGTGGCCTACCGTACCCCGGCACCGCAGCCGAAATCGGAGCAGGACGCTGCGTTGGCAGAACGACGTGAACCTGAAGTGGTAACGGGTAAACGTGTGCCTTTTCCGGTAGCTGAAGCCTACTGATCAGAGCGGTTGTCGGGCGTTTTTCCACGCCCGATAAGCCTCTGGCAAACACCCCGCACACGGCCGGAAACCGGCCGCCAGGGCGGCTGCCTCATCGGCAAAAAACACCCGATGAATGACGTAGCCGCCCCGGGCGATGGCACGCAAGGCGCCTGGGCAATCCAGGCGACCGTAGATCTTCGAGCGCCGGTGGCCGCCCAACAGGCCGGGCACCGGGCTGGCGATCTTATGCCGTTGTTCGTTGAGCAGCCAGTAGGTTTTCATCCCCTGGGCACTCGCCACAAATACCACGCGGCAACCGTCCGATACGGGCTCCAGGCTTGGCCAAGGTCGAGCATCTGCTTGCGCGTGGGCGTTTGCTCCAGGCCCTTGAGGCGGCGGTAACCGTCGCGTACACCAAAGTCGTCGGCGGGCAGGATGTCCGAGCGTTCGAGGGTGTAGATCAGCAGCATCTCCACGGTCCAGCGACCAACCCCACGCAACGGCGTCAGGCGCGCAATCAGCGCCTCGTCGTCCATGGCTTGCGCCGTGGGGTAGTCCGGGACAACGCCGCTCAACGTGGCGCCAGCGATGCCCTGGATGGTCGCGATCTTGCTCGCGGAAAAACCGCAGCGGCGCAGGTCGTCAAACTCGCTGGCCAGCAACTGTGCAGCAGTGGGGAAGGGCTGCCCGGGGAACAGCGCGAGCAAGCGCCCGACAATCGCATCGCCGGCACGCACGTGCAGTTGCTGATAGGCGATCGCCCGCACCAGGGCTTCGTAGGGATCGCGCGTTGGCTGGGGTTGATGCAGGCATGGGCCGATGGCCGCGATATGCCGCGCCCAGTCGTCGTCGAGGGCGGCGAGGAACTGGCGGGCGCGGTGATAGGGCATGGGTCATCCGGGTCAGGAGTGAGGGGTTGGTGGACAGACTAGTCGTCCGCCCGCCACCGTGCACCCGGGGTCTTGCGCTCAAATTCGCAATGGCGCCTTGCTGCTCAGGCCTTGCTCGCAGCCAGGTACGCAGCAAGACGTCGGCCCATCTCGTCACCCAGGGCCTGCAAGGCACTCATCGGTCGCACCATCACTTCAAACTCGACGATTTTCCCCTCCTCGTTGAAGCGAATCATATCGATGCCCTTGAGTTGCTTGGCGCCGACCCGGGCACTGAATTCCAGCACCACATTCAATCCGTCGGCACTCGCCAGTTCGCGGTGGTAGGTAAAGTCCTCGAACACCTGGAACACCGTGTTGAGGATCATCGCCACCACCGGCGCGCCGGGGTAGGGCGTGTGGGCCATTGGCGAACGGAATACGGCTTCGGTAGCGAGCAATTCGGGCAGGGCGCGCAAGTCGCCCTTATCGAGCATGGCGTGCCACTGCGCCAGGGTGGCGGCGACGTTGGGATGCAGCTTGAGTTCAGACATGTTCGACTCCTGGGTTTTTATTGTTGTGCCGTCGCCCAGTGATGGCCTGGGCGGCGTGCTCTGCCCAGAGACTGTAGATCATCGGCCCGGGATGGAAACCGTCGACGGCCATCATCCCGGCCTCCGGGGCCAGGCTCAGGGTCAGCAGGCTACAGGATGGCTGGGCGGCGGTGAGGGTGGCCAGTCGTTGGTTGAAACGCCTGGCCCGGTTGCCCAGGTACCAGCGCAGAGGCTGGGGCAATGCCGGGAACAGATGCATCGGTGGCAGCGGGGAAATGATCAACTGTTGCACTGCGAACTTGTCCCTCAACAACCCCAGCAAGCGCTGTTGCCGCACCAGCCATTGATCGGCGCCAAGGCTGCTGGTGACATCGTTGACCCCAATGCCCAGCACCGCCACGTCGAAGGGCTCCGCGTCCTTGGCTTCGAGCAGCTCCAGCAGGCCTTGGGAATCCAGCCCGGTCTGTGCCCAGAGTTGCCAGCTCACCTGGAAGTCTGCAGCCAGCCGTCCAACTAGTTGCCCGCTCAGGGCCTGGTCCTGGGTCGCGGCACCCACCCCGGCGACGGCCGAATCCCCGACTATCAGCAAGCGCAGGCGCACACCATTGCCGGTCAAGCCCTGGCGTGCACCGCTGGCTTCCGGCAACCGCGGGGTGACCCGCCGGACGTAGAGACCTTGCAGTAGGAGCAGGGGCCCCAGCAGCAGTTTGCTCAAGGGTTCAGACATGTCCGAGGCTCACGTCCGACGCGCCATCAACAGCACACTCGCCGCCGCCAACAGCCCGGCGCAGCAACGGTTGAAAATCCGTTTGCCACGGGGTTGGCAGGGGCGCGGGCGTCCATCCTGACTTTCGTAGCACTGAGGAGCAGGCTTTCGATCCATAAACTTCATCGGCGAGTGAAAATTGTCGGTCATGTGGGGTTGTTGTACGCAACACTGCTAACCGCTCAGAGCAGGTCATCATCGGCCCAGATCATTGAGGGGCGCCGTACGCGGCTAAAAATGCATCTGTCGCTCTGGTAGCTGTGTCTTTACAAACGTTTGGTCAAATCCTTGCATCGTGGAAAACAGGAAAAGATCAAGCCACTCGGATTCCAGCAGCGCGCGCAGGTGTAGGGCTGCTACTCGCGAATCCGCTCGGCGGAGTTTCCCTGTGTCCATATTGTAGTGGTCAAATGAAACCGGACACCCATTTAGGTGCATTCGTAACTGCTTTCCTTGCAGCCTTCACATAGCCCATCGGGATCACCGGCGCCTGCGCCCTTGTCACAGCGGTGTAGATGAAGGCGTGAGACAGCGCCTGTGATTTGCGCAACGGCACGATCACTCGCCTAACGCTGGTTGCTCAGGGCACTGTCCAGTGGCTTCAGTTCAAGGCCTGGAGGTGTCTACCGTTCAGGGGGTAGTCCAACCTGCCTTCAAAAGTGTCTACGAAACTAGAGGCGATTCATTTCGCCTTGAATGAATCGCTTCATTAAGACAGGCCTTGCGATGAACTCGATGGGATCACCGCAAGGCAAATGGCCGCGTCTGTACAGGTACTGTGTCGGCCTGAGCAACTCATTGCCGCGATGACAGCCGCTGATGCAACACACCCTGTGGACTGAACAATGTCAGTTGATCGTCATCCACAGCCAGCAGCGCAGAAAGGTTCACGCGGTCTTCACGAATCGCGCTACTGAAATGCTTTAGTTCAGCATCCGCGACGCTCACCAGCCCACCATTACCAACCACCACCACGCGGCCATCGACCAACTGGATCAAGGCGGTGATCGCCTCCTGGCTGCCGCTGTCCAACTCGCGCCAGGAATCGCCGCGGTCTTCGCTGAGCAGCACCCGCCCGCTCATGCCAGCCAGTAGCACGCGGCCGTCGCGCAATGTGATGCCGCTCCATAACGAGCCACTGACGCCGGTATGCAACGTCTCCCATGTCACACCGTTGTCGCGCGAGCGGTACGCGTTGCCGCCCTCCGCGGCGATGAACAGGCTGCCATCCGGTGCGCAGAAGATGTGATTGAGGTGATAGTCATCATCGTTCGCACCCAGGCTCAGGCGTTGCCAGCTCTGACCACCATCCTGGGTCTCGCTGGCGTAGCCATAGGCGCCGGTGACTATGCCGTGGCGGGTGTTCTCGAACCAGACGGAAAGCAGTACGGGTTTGTCTTCCAGGCGCTGCTGCAGAGTCCAGTTTTCGCCAGCATCGCTGGTGTGCAACAGCACTCCTCCGTGACCGACCGCCCATCCATTTTGCGCGTCGGCGAAACTAACCGCGGTCAGCAGCGTATCGACAGGAACCACCCTGGCTTGCCGCCAGTCCTGCCCCCCGTCGGAGAGCGCCACGACGCCATAATCGCCCACCGCGACCAGGCGCTCGCCGGCCTGGCTCACCGCCACCAGCGGGGCGTGTTGTGCTTGGGCTTGGCGCATGGCGGGAGTCCGTTCAGCGGCACGGCTGTAGAGGACCATGTTGGCGCCTGCCAGCAAGGCGCAAACCAGCAGCAAACGCACGGGAGTGAAGTCTCTCTTGGGCATTTCGTGTCCTCCAATCAGTGCGCAACCAGAGGCGCGCAAACCGGCCCCCGACGCGGAATCAGCACATCAAGCATCACTGCGATGGCCGGTAACAGGGTAATCGCCATCAGCATGTTGACCATGAACATGAAGGTCAGCAGCAGCCCCATGTCAGCCTGGAACTTCAGCGCCGAGAACGACCAGGTGGCCACACCGATGGACAGGGTGATGGCCGTGAAGATGGTCGCCACGCCGACCTCGCGCAGCGCCAGCTTGAAGGCGTTGGCGATGTCCAGCCCCTCAGCCAGGTGCAACTGCAGACGGTTATAGATGTAGAAGGCGTAATCCACGCCGATGCCGACCGCGAGCACCATCACCGGCAAAGTGGCGACAGTCAGGCCAATATCCAGGGCCTTCATGAAGCAGTAACCGAGAAAGGTGGCCAAGGTCAGCGGCAGGCAGCAGGCGACCATCGCTCGCCAGTCGCGGTAAACCACAAAGACCAGCAGCACGATGGTCAGGTAGACGTAGAGCATCATCGGCAGCTCGGAGCTTTCGACGATCTCGTTGGTGGCCGCCTGCACCCCGGCATTGCCACTGGCGAGGCGCACGTTTACCCCCACCATTGGGTGCTCGGCGCGGTATTGCTGAACGGCCTCCACCACGCTTTTCAGGGTGCTGGCCTTGTGGTCGGCCAGATACAGGTTGACCGGCAGCAAGCTGCAGTCTGCGTTGTACAGCCGCAGCCCCTCGGGTACCTGGCGTACCGCTTCACCGAGTGACAGCTCATCCGCCGGTAGCGCCACCCATTTCGGATTGCCCTCGTTGACTCCGGAGGCCGAGAGCTTGGTCAGTACAGGCAACGACTGCGCCGAGAGAACACCCGGCACATTGGCCAGGTACCAGGTCAGCCGGTCGATGTAGGCCATCACCTCGTGCTGATAGCAGCTGTTCTTCGGCGTTTCCACCGCGACTGTGAAGAGATCCAGGCCGAGACCGAAATGGCTGACCACGCTTTCCACGTCTTTGTTATAGCGCGAGTCGATATGCAGCTCCGGCGCGCCCGGCAGGACATGGCCAACATGCCGACCCTGGCTCTGCCACACGGCGGCGACCAGCAGCACCAGACACAGCACCGCCCCGATTGCCGCATTACGCGTCTCGGCGATGCGCCCGAGCTTGAGCATGGCGCCGTCACGCCCGCGGCGAAGTCGATCGACGCGTGTCACATAGGTCTGATCGAAACGGAAATAGCTGGCCAGCACCGGCAGCATGATCAGGTTGGTGACTATCTTGTAGGCCACCCCAACCGAGGCGGTGATCGCCAGTTCGCGAATCATTGGGATTGGCACCAGCACCAGCGTAGCGAAGCCGACGAAGGCGGTGATCAGCGCCAGCGTGCCGGGAATCAGCAAGCCGGAGAAGCTGCGGCGCGCGGCGGTCATGCCATCGGCGCCGGCGCAGATCTCCTTGGAGATGAAGTTGACCTGCTGCACGCCATGGGACACGCCGATGGCGAACACCAGGAAAGGCACCAGGATTGCCAGCGGGTCGAGGCCGAAGCCGAGCAGCGTGATGGTGCCGAATTGCCAGACCACCGACACCAGCGAACAGCACAGCGGCAGGAAGGTCAACGCCCAGGAGCGGGTGTACCAATAGACCGCCAGCACGGTGAGCAGGAACGCCAGGGCGAAGAAACCCATCACCGACGTGGCGCCAGCGCCGATGTCGCCCATCTGCTTGGCGAAACCGATGATTTGCACCTCGTATTGGTCGTCGCCGTACTTGGCCCGCACTTCGTCCTCCAGGCGCTGGCTGAACTCCAGGTAGTTCAGGCGTTGGCCGGTCTGCGGGTCAGGATCGGCCAGCTCGGCCAGCACCATGGCCCCGGAGTAATCGTTGGCCACCAGGCTGCCGACGAAGCCGCCGACCAGGGTGCGCTCACGAATGCCGGCGATGGCCTGGTCGTTCAGAGTGGCCACGGTGACGTCGCCCCCCACCACATCCTCGGCCTTCATGCCCTCTTCGGTAATCTGTACCGCGCGGGTGTTCGGGGTCCACAGCGAGGTCACCGTGCGGCGGTCGATGCCGGGCATGAAGAACAGGGTCTGGGTCAGGTCGTTAAGCTTGGTCAGCGCCTCCTTGTTCCAGATATCGCCGTCCTTGGCGTGCAGCACCACGATGATGCGATTGGCGCCGAACAGCACGTCGCGGTACTGGTTGAAGGTCTTGATGAACTCGTGCTGCTGCGGCAGCTGCTTGTCGAAGCCGGCAGACATGCGCAGCTGCGCGGCGAAGCCGCCCATCACCAGGGTAATCAAGGCCAGCACGCCGAGGGTGGCAAGACGATGACGGAAGAAGAAGCGCTCGAGGCCGAGCACCAGGGAAGTCAGCATGGTTATGCCTTCCTGAAATTACCAAGCGAACGGAGCAGGGCGGGACTGGCCCGCCTTGCGCCGGCGGTCAGAACGAGTAGGAGATGTTGCCGCTGATGAAATCGCGGTCAGTCATCAGGTTGTTGTCGCCGCCGCCCCAGTACTGCACCCACTGCAGGCCACCCTTCCAACGGTCGCGGTAGTTGAACAGCAAGGCGCTGGTCAGCGACTTGCGGCCCTCGACGAACGGCGATGCGTTCGGCGTGGTGCCGTTGACGTCGTGGTAGAAGTCCAGCTGCGGCGTGAGGGTGATACCGCTACCGAACGCATTCGGGTAGTTGATGCCCATCTCGGCGACGTAGCCCCAGGAGGTTTTGTCCGGCAGTGAATAGTCCGGGAGCAGGTATGGCGTCTCGCCCGAGGTGTCCAGATCCGGGTAGTGGGTGACGACCGCCTCGGTCAGCAGGAAGCCGTCGGAGGCGCCCAGGCTCCCTGGAATGAAACCCAGCGGGTCGCTAGCCGAGAAGCTGTAGACGGCATTCACATGTGCCTGCCATTTCTTCTCTTCGACATAGCCCTTGCTGACGCCGTTGTCGTACACGCTGAATTCATTGAACCGGCCGGTGAAGGCCGCGCCAAAGGGGACCAGAGGGTCGATGCTGACGCTGTCGTTCGGCCGGTAGGACAGCTCCGCGCCGACCGCTACCGGTCCGACCATGGTGTTCATCGACAGGCCGAACAGATTCTTGTCTTCGCCATAGTTGATGAAGTAGTTGTCGACCAGCAGGGTATCGGGGGAGCGGGTGGCCGTGTAGCCGACGAAGGGCAACTTGTCATGGTAGCGCTGGTAGAACACGCCGAACTCGGTCTCGATCTCCTCCGCCGTCCAGCGCAGGGCGATGCCGTACTGCCCACTGTTTTTCGCTTCATGCCTGCCGGCGTAGGGAATCGCCAGCCCCGTGGCGAACATCTGCTCGTCGCTCAGGCCGCTGATGCCTGGCGCGCCGCAGCGTCCCGTGGGCGTCAGGTCGGCGCAAGTCAGGCCGAGCAAGGGGCTGTAGACATTGTTGACGAAGCTGGTCGAGAGGTAGATCGGCAGATTGCCTTCACCCACCACATCGCTCCCCGAGTAGTAGGTGCCCACCGGGTCGATGCCATAGGCGTTCCACTTGAACTGGTAGTAGGCCTCAACGCTGAGGGTCTCGCTCAGCCCGAGGTTGAACGAAGCCATAGGTGCCGGGATGAACACCTCCTTCAATTGGGTGCCGGGGGTGTGGTAGTTCGCAAGGTTGATGGCGTTGATCTGGTTGATGCCACCGGTCACGAAGATTTCCTCGCCCCAGCTGATCACCTGGTTGCCGACCTTGACCTTGGCTGGCATCTCACCCAGGTCGAAACTCTTCGCCACCCAGAGGTCGAGCAACTCCAGGCGCTCGGTGGCTTCCCGCTTGGCGTCGTCATCCAGTTCGGTGTTTCGGGTGTCATCCATCTTGAAGTCTTTCGCCCAGGCGACCCGGCCGAGTGCGCTCCAACCCTCACCGAGTTTCAGGCTCAACTCATGGTTGCCCTTGATCACGTGCGAGAAGACATCGTGCTTGTTGTAGTTGAGGTTGCCATCGTCAGCATTGCTGTAGCTGATATCGGCGTTGGCGTAGCCATTCCCTTTGCTCAGATTGTAGAAGCGCCCGGTCTGAGTCTGGGTGCCGTTGTTACAGCCACCGCTATCGCCGCCGAGGATATGGCAGTCCTGCGACTCCAGGCGCTGCGCGAAGCCATAGGACAGACTCGAATCCAGGCTGCCGGATATCCCCGCGTCCGAGCCGAAGCGAAACGCGTGGCCCGGCGCGCTCCAGACCAGGCCGCAGGCCGCCATCATCAGCAGGGTCAGGTTGTTTTTGACACGCGGGAAGCCCGGCGCGGCAGGGGCCGCGCCTTTATTTTTGTTATGCATGAGCTTTTCCTCAGGTCGGACTTAACGTTCGCCGCGGCGACGCAGTTCGTCGGAGTTGAACATCTTGTCGTTGACCCGGCCTTCGAGGCCTGCGGTCAGGTCGAGCACCTTGCCTTCCTGGGTAAAGCCGTCGGCGATGTAGCGACGGGCGATCAGGTCATAGCTGACGTACTCGATGGAGGTGCATGCCTGGATCTGTGGATTGGCCCAGACGCTGCCTTCCTGGGCACGCCAAAGATTGCCCTTGGCGTCGAACATATCGACATGCAGCAATGCCCAGCTGTCCTCGTCGAAGTAGAACACCCGCTTGGCCAGGGAGTGACGCTTGTCAGCTTTCACCGTTGCCTCCACCACCCAGACCCGGTGCTGCTCGTAACGCTGCACGTCACGATTGAGGTAGTCCTGACCGATCAACTGCTCATAGCGGTTCGACTTATCGACCAATTTGTAAGAGTTGTACGCAACAATCATTTCCTTTTTGCCGACCAGCTTGTAGTCGTAGCGATCGAGCGCACCGGTGTACATATTGATCTGGTCAACGTAGTAGAGGCTGTCGGAGCCAGCAATCGGGTTGTCGTAGGCAAAGGAGGGGGCACGCCGCACGCGGCGTTGGCCAGGGAAGTAGATCCAGGCATCCTGCGGCTTATCCAATTGTGCATGCACCAGGTACATCTCCCCCGCCCGGGACGAGGGTGAAAGCAGGTCATACATCAGCTTGGCTTCGATATTGCCGGTATCTGCCGGGGCTTTTACGGCCGGGTCGTTATAGGGGTAGAACTCGTAGGATTTTTGCTCGACTTGTGTCAGCGTCCCCCCTTTGTCCCGCATCAGAAACGCGGCATCGAATTGCCGACCCTTGGCGATGTAGCGCAATTTGTAGTTCCACATCGCCTCGACACCGCTGGCCGGTAGCGGAAACGGAATCGCTTCGCCGGCCGCGGCTTCCAACTGCCAACCGTCAGCGCCAACCTTGCTCTGTGCGGCGAATTGTTTGGTGCGCTGCGCCACGGCGTCCGGGAAGGTGCAACTGCGATGGGTCGGATAAACGTCCACGCGGTAGCCGGGATAGGCCTTGATCAGTTCAATCTGTCCGGCGGGCAACTTTGCCTGATGTTGAGCGAGATTCTGTGCATTGACGCTGAAAAGCACCTTGTCAGCCCCATAGGGGTCACCATGGCCGGGCTCCCAGCCAGCCGGGGCACGGGCCAGGCCTCCCTCCCAGGCCGGGATGCTGCCATCCACGGTGCCAGCCCGCTCCGCACCGAAGGGGGTGAGTTTTTTGCCGAGTTGCTCCAGTTCAGCTGAAGTGGCCGCCTGTGCCGTGCTCAGGCCCCAGCATGCAAGCAGGGCGCTAAACAGCAAAGTCCGTTTGAACATGCTATTCACGAGGTGTCTCCTATTATTGTTAGAGGTCGGAGCGCAGGGCTGGGCGGCGTTCGCACAGCTTTCCAGCGGCGCCAGTGAATCAGATAAACAGGGTTCGATTGGCTATCAGATAGTCGCGCAAGGCCATGGGAGGTCGACCGGTCAACTGCGCAAAGCTGTCGGTGACAGGAATGTCGAGGTAATCGCGGGTTTCATGTCGGAAGTAGGTCATGAGTAAATCGAAGGCCTCTCCGGTGGCGGTGCGCAGGGGCTGGTCATCGTCCACCATCGTGACCGGCTCACCGATCACTTCGCCCAGTAGCTCGGCGAGTTGGGTAAAGTCGATGCGCTCAGTGCCGGTAAGCAGATACTCGTGACCCACATGGAGAGCGGCATCGCTTGCGAGGATCCTGGCGGCGGCTGCGGCAACGTCGCACTCAGACAACCACAGGCGTGATGCATGGGTGGCCTGCGGCATGGCCAGGCGCCGGTGTTGTTTAATCTCGGCAGCCAGGAACCAGGGCACATTGAACATCAGCCAACTGGCAACATTGAGGTAGGTCATGGGTAAGCCACTGGCATCAAACAGTGGCTTCGCGACAACCGAGAGGTTGGCCCCACATCGGGTGGCCAGAATGTCCGGCTCCAATTGATCAGCCGTCAGCCCTGGCGGGAGGGAGATCAAGCGCAGTACCTGGGCAACACAGCCGGCTTCCTGAATGGCGTTAATCAGGTTGGGGGTGACAATATTTTCGTCGGTGTAAAAATCCGGCGAGACAATAAACACCTTGTCTACGTCGGTAAAAGCGGCGGGCAGACTACCGGGGTCGTACCAGTCGGCCTTAAGTACTTCAGCCTGTGGATGCAGGGCACGCAGTAAATCGCAGCCGGCGTCGCGGCTGCTGGTCAGACGTAAGTTTATAGATGGATATTTTACCGCCAGCGCTTGAGCGGTTAGTCCACCAATATTTCCCGTGGCACCCAGAATGAGCACTCTGTTTGTTTTGTTCACAGTCAATAAGTCCTGATGATTGATTAAATATTCAGCCTTGCCGGTAACGATGGAATGACCACTGCCCCCCGCGCAAGTTGTAGTGGTGCATCAAGTCTCAATGTGCATTGCAATGCGTTGGTTCGATTATTTGTGTGGTTGTGGCGCAGGCGTTAGCCAAAAATCGCAGTGTTTACGATGTTTGAATTATTGCCGGGCGCACTTAACCGATGCTTCGGCGACACGTGTTGCGCGCGTGCAGAATTAGCGCCGGCCAGTGAGTGTTCCAGCGCTCATCTTCATTTGATAAATAGCTATGTATTCGAAAGGGGCATTACTGGGCGAAAGGTTAGTGCACTGGAGTAGCGGGCTGGTTAGTCAGGAGCAACATCACGTTAACTGGCATAACGTCGGCGCGTCTCGGATGGCAGATCGCCGAACAGGCGCTTGTAATCTGCGCTGAAATGCGACGGATGCCAAAAACCCCAGCGCGCAGCAATATCCAGCACGGAACTCTGTGGGCCGCCAGACTTGATGTCCTGTCGCACATAGTTGAGTCGTAATGCGCGTAAGTAAGCCACTGCGGTCATGCCCAGGACGTCCTGGAATGCATATTCCAGGGTGCGTGAGCCAACTCCCAGGTAGTGACAAAGCCTGGCAATGGTGAAGCTCTCACCCAGGGGGTCGTGAAACAGATATTCACGCGCTCGCGCAACCAGGGCATAGCGATGTTTGGGCATGGCGAATGCGCACAGTTTGTCGCCGTTGCCGAGCAGCTTGAGCACCTGTGTGTAAATCGATTCGGTCAGCGAGTCCTGTGCATGCTGGTGCTGCAAGGCGCCAGGATTGTTCAGCAAAACGGTCAGCACGGTTTGCAGGAATGTTTGCAGCTGAGCAGCCTGATCTGGCATGACTTTTAGAAAGGCCGTTTTATCAAGGCTGCGAGCGACATCGGCATCTTTGATTTGATCGGCATAGGCAGCGAAGACGTCAGTATCGAAGCTCAGGGTCAGCAAGTCGCTTGAATGTGCTGTGTAATAGGTAAAGGTTTCATCCTCGGCAAAGCAGACGATTTCCCGGTGATTGACTTCGGTGCCACTGAACAGGGCAGGCTGGGACAACGACAGCGGCAGGGCAATGGAGCGCGAATTAGCTTTGGTGGCGAACTTAACGCACATGCGCTGGGAGGTGATTTCGCGAAACAGTTGCATGCCGGCAAAGCTTACCAGGCTGCAGCGCCCGGCAAAGAAGCCGTTGCTCAACTGCTGGACCTCACTGGACCAGCCAGGCAGGGTCGCGCCATAGTCATCAACGTCATGCAGTTCTGCAACGCTGACGACGACGGGATTAGTCGCGATCAATGGAGTAGGGGAGTAAAGGCCGCCGCTGGTATTCACTGGCAATCTCCTTGGACAACATATGATTCCTGGCGGTTACTCCGCCGAGCACTAGGCGCCTTTATCCCATGCGGCGCGTATCACCACTACTCCTGTAATCGCCCATCGTGCTGAAAGTGCACTGACGATCGGTCTCGCGCAGCCTAAGCGATTGGCAGTGCCAGCGTTAGCCAATAAACGCAATTTACTCAATGCGGATATTGGGTAACACCTGGCTGGGCGTTGATCTGACACTACGGCCATCAGGTTATTCCCGTTGGCCGATGAGGCCAATGACCTGCGCTGGCGCTGCTTAAGCCAGCCCATAGGCTGCAGTGGCGGTGGGTAATCAAAGTACTCCCCGAAAAAACAAAAAGGACAGCGGCAATGTCTAGCAGAGATATGATGATTTACACGGCTGTTTCGTCCCTGGTGTGGGTCGGCTTTTATTACGGATACCGCTTTCTCAAGTTGAAAAACGATATGTTGGGCTACGAGTGGTTCTTTCTCGCCGTGTCTGCAACCAACGTGATTTTAGATAAGGCCGGTGTCTTTGAATTTTCCGCCTATGTCTGGCATTACCTGGATACGTTTTCAAAACTATTTGGTGTTACCGTTATTGGTGCCATCGGCTTAATGAAAGTGACGCATAACTTTGAATTGTCCAAAGGTAAGGAGGTTCTGGTTTTTGTCGTCGCGCTTGTTCTCAGTTATGGCTTTGAAACGCTGGACTTCATGCGGGCGGCACTACCGGTCGCCTCGATGTTGGCAGCTGTACTCTTTTTAATCTTCTGCGGTTGTATCGTACAGCAGGCATTTAAATACAAGCTGATCTTGCACGGCTGGTTGATGGTCGTACTTATCGTCCTAAATCTGTTTGTCGCCGCTATCCAGGACTTCATGGTTCTGCCCAATGAAGACACAGCGGTGTTTTTCAATAAGTGGGTGATTGAAACCCTTGCCTGGTCGTTGATTTTTACAGAGATTTTCTATGTGTATCGCGCCCTGGCGCGCAAGAAGGGAATGGCATAGACCCACCGTCATACACAGTGAGAAAACCCCGATCGAAGCCAACTTCAATAGCTTATGGGTAGGTAATGTCGATATGTTCAAACGTTTAGCGTGCTATTTCATGCTGGGCACTTCGCTGCAACTGCCCTTGGCACTGGCTGATATCCCGGTGGAGCAGGCCAGGGTCGAAACCCTGGCAGCCCATGACGGTCAGCATTGGTTCTGGGTATGGGGCAATCGAGCGCCGACGCAGCTCGATGGTCGAGCATTTTTGTTCGATGACAGCGGCAAGATGCTGGGCCAGCTTGATACCGGCTTCTGGTTCAACAGCCTGCTGCCTGCACAGTCACGTAATGAGTTGTTCTCCGTCGAAACCTATTTCAGCCGCGGCACCCGTGGAACCCGCAGCGATATGGTGACGGTCTATGACCCACAGACCCTCGCGCCCAAACGGGAAATCCCGATTCCGTCCAAGCGCATTAACGCCCTGGGCAATACGGGTTTGAGTGTGTTGTCGGACGACGAGCGTTTTCTCCTGGTGCTCAATTTTACCCCGGCGCAGTCCATCAGTATCGTCGATCTGGATGCTGATCGTTTTGTCAGCGAGGTGGAGACACCCGGCTGCGCCTCGATCTATCCGGCCGGCAAGCGTGATTTCTATGCCATCTGCGGCGACGGCGGATTTCTTCACCTGCGCCTGGGAGAACAAGGTCAGGTACTGATCCAGCAGCGCAGCAAACCGTTATTCGATCCGCTCAAGGACCTGCTGTCGACTGCGGCTTCGCGGATAGGTGACACCTGGTATTTCGTTTCTCGCGAAAGTCAGGTGTATGCCATTCAGATGGGCCCGGATCAGTTGCGCGTGTCCCGGCAGTGGTCGTTGCTTAGCGGGGATGAGCGAAAGGACGACTGGCGCATGAGCGGCATTCAGCACACCGCCGTACATGCAGCGAGCGGCCGATTGTTCGTGTTGATGCACCAAGGCGGGCCAGACACCTTCCAGGAGCCGGGCACCGAAGTCTGGGTCTTCGATGCGAACCAGGGAAAAAAAATCCAAACCATCAAACTGGCTGAGCAGAGCATCTCTATCGGCGTCAGTCCCGGCGTCCAGCCACGTCTTTACAGCGTGGACTGGGTGCTGCAGATGCCCTGGCTGGCCAGTGCCTGGATTTATTTAACCGAGGGCCAGGATGGTGTGCTGCGTCGTCTGCAGCAGGACATCAATCTTTACGATGTCGAGAGCGGTGCGCACCTGCGCACCATCACCGGGCTGCCTTATGGATATCTGAACATGGTGCTGCCATGGTGATCGGCCTGCTCGGCGAACCGGTCTGGTTGACCGCCATAAGTGTCGGCATGGCCCTGCTGCTGGGGGTTGCAGGCTGGCACAAATTACGCGACACGCTTGGGTTCACGGCGGTGTTGCAGAGCTATGACGTGCTTGCGCAAGGGTTGGTTCGTCCTGTCGCCTTGCTGTTGCCTTGGCTTGAGATAGTCACCGCCGGCGGGTTGTTGGCTTTCCGGCAGCCCTTCGTTGTGTGGCTCGCGGCGGCGTTGTTGCTGATCTATGCGCTTGCAATGGCGCTGAGCCTGTTGCAGGGCCGGCGCATTGCCGACTGCGGTTGCCAGGCAGGCGCCCGCCGCCAGGCAGTCAGTTGGCCATTGGTATGGCGCAACCTGATTCTCATGCTCCTCACCCTGAATCTGCTGCTGCCGCCGAGCGGCCGCATCCTGGTTTTCTACGATTGGCTGGTGATTGGCTGCGTGGTGCTTACCGGCAGCGCCTTCTACCTTCTGGCCAATACCCTGATTGCCAACCAAAACTCTGCCCGAGAACTCTCTCTATGATTGAAGCACTGGTTGTTGCCATTAGCCTTTCCTGGTTGGCCATCATCGGTTTGTTGGTGACGGTGCTGGCCCTGACCCGGCAAATTGGTCTGCTGCACGAACGCATCCGCCCGGTAGGGGCGCTGTCGCTGGGCAAGGTGATCAAGGTCGGGGATGAGGCGCCAGTCTTCAATCTGCCGAGCCTGACCGGCGGTGCATTGAGTCTGGCTGGCGTCGATGCTGGCGGACTCTCGACACTGCTGTTCTTCCTTTCGCCGACGTGCCCGGTGTGCAAGACCTTGCTGCCGGTGCTCAAGTCGGCCCAGGCAAAGGAGCGAGCCTGGCTACGCGTGATCCTGGCCAGTGATGGTGACGAAGCCGAACAGTTGTCCTTCATTCGACGTGAAGGGCTGAATGAGTTTGCGTATTTGCTCTCTCCCGAGGTTGGCATGGCTTACCAGATCGCCAAGCTGCCCTATGGGGTGTTGATTGATGCCTCGGGCAAGGTGACCGCACAC
This sequence comes from Pseudomonas sp. IT-P176, assembly GCF_949767245.1. Lineage (NCBI taxonomy): Bacteria > Pseudomonadati > Pseudomonadota > Gammaproteobacteria > Pseudomonadales > Pseudomonadaceae > Pseudomonas > Pseudomonas sp. IT-P176. Next base: position 52,982 of record NZ_CATKPN010000027.1, on the reverse strand, counting down.
GGCCTGATCAATACCCGCGAACATCTGGACAGCCTGTTCGAGGCGAAAAGCCTCGGCTACGCCACGGTTCAACAATTTCATGCGGCACATGGCTGAGTTGCCAGGCACACGCATCGAGGGCAATGACGATGGAAAACAATTGGCTTGATCAAGTGACCGAAAAACTCACCCGACAGACCGCTCGCAGCACGTCGCGTCGAGGTTTTCTCGGCGGCCTGGGCACTCTGTTGATCGGTGCGGGCGCCTTTACGCTGCTGCCGGTTTATCGCAACAGTGCCTTTGCCTCCACGGGCATTGCTGAAGAAGGCAATCCCAATAGCTGCGACTACTGGAGACATTGTGCGATCGACGGTTTTCTTTGTGGATGTTGCGGTGGCACGGCTAGCAGTTGTCCGCCTGGCACCGTGAAGTCAGACATCACCTGGATCGGCACCTGCCGAAATCCCACGGACGGCAAGGACTACGTCATTTCCTACAACGACTGTTGTGGCAAAAGTAATTGTGGGCGCTGCATCTGCCAGCGAGATCAGGGCGACACCCCGATCTATCGGCCGCAGAGCTCGAACGATCTCAATTGGTGTACCGGCAGCCAGGCGAATGTGCCTTATCACTGCTCGCTGTCGGTCGTGATCGGAGTGAAGGAACAATGATTCGCGCAGTTGCTCTGGGGCTTCTCCTGTCCAGCAGCTGCAGTTGGGCGACCGAGCCGGCTCAGGTCGATTACATGCTCAATTGTCAGGGTTGCCATTTACCAGATGGCAGCGGCTTTCCCGCACGACAGGTGCCAGATTTGCGTAATCGGATGGGCAGCTTTCTCAGTGTCCCGGGCGGTCGCGAGTATCTGGTGCAGGTGCCGGGCACCGCCCAGACGGCGCTGCCCGATTCTGATCTGGCACGCTTGCTGAACTGGATGCTCGGCAGCTTCAGTGCTGCACAGATACCGGCGGATTTTCAACCCTATACCGCTGCTGAAGTAGGCACCTTGCGTCAGTATCCCCTGGCCAGCCCATCAGTAATTCAAGCGCATCTGCTTGAACAGATCGTTCAGCGTGAGCAACAGCAGCACAGTGGAGCATTCGCAGATGAATAAGATGACCAGCCTGGCCTTACTGTTTCTGGCTCCGCTCGCTACCCAGGCGACGGAGGCGCCCACTGCAGCACTGAGTGCAACCTGTGCGGTGTGCCACGGCGCAGAAGGCCAGGGTAATCAGGCGTTGGGCGCACCGCGCCTGGCGGGGCAGAACGCACAATATCTGGCTCGTCAGCTGCTGAATTTCAAAGCCGGCCGGCGCGGTTACGCTCAACAGGATCAGGCGGGGCAGAGCATGCGTGCGATTACCCTGAGCCTCAGTGAAGAGCAGCTTGCCAGTCTGGCCGCGCACTACGCCGGTCTGCAACTGGCCAAGGCGCCACAGTCTGACAGTGCCACTGCCAAGGTTGGCGCAGCACGCTATCAGGATACCTGTGCGGCTTGCCACGGCCAATTTGCCCAAGGTTATGCACACCTGCAGGCACCTGATTTGCGAATCCTTGACGGCTGGTATATCGATCAGCAGTTGAACAATTACGCTCAGGGCTGGCGGGGGGCAGATGAGTATTCCGATATCCAGGGCAAGTGGATGCAAGCCATTGCTACCCAGGTCAATAACAAAGAACGGCAAGCCGTGGTCGACTTCATAGGAACACTGGGTGTTGATCCAAAGTAAGGCAACCCGCCAAAGCTGACGCTGTTATCCGTGAGCCCTCCGCTGCCAGCGGAGGGGGCTTTCTATTGCGGCTTGTCACAGAGTCTCATGAGTATCGCTGAAATCTATTTGATCAACCGGCGGCTGCGACCAGACCACCGTCCAGCGCCAGCGTATGTCCGGTGATCCAGGAAGAGGCCCTGGATGCCAGGAAGATGGCAGCGCCAGCCATATCGTCCTGATTGCCAAGACGCCCCCTCGGGACCATGGCCATGATGGAACCTGCATCTTGCTCAACCGCGTAAGCCGTCATTTTCGTGTGAAAAAAGCCGGGCGCGATTGCGTTGACATTGATATTTGCGGGAGCCAGATCAACCGCAAGATGCCGGGTCAGGTGAATCAGGCCGGCCTTGCTGGCGGAGTACGCATAATTATCGACTCCGGGATTTACCAGGCCGTTGACCGAGGCAATATTGATCACCCGGGACGGAGTCTCTGCTTTAGCCGCAGTTTTGAGCAGCCCGAGCAGACGCTGCGTCAAAAAGAACGGTGACTTCAGATTCAGATCCACAACCTTGTCCCAACCCGCCTCTGGATACACGGAAAACTCCGCGCCCCAGGTAGCGCCGGCATTGTTAACCAGGATGTCCAGGCCGGACTCACGCTTGCCAATCTCGTCGACCAAAAACTCGATGCCCTCCAGGCTGGAGAGGTCAGCACGGATCGCAACGCACTCGCCAAGGCTTGCAACAGCGTTGGTAAAATTCGCCAGCTCATCCTGATTTCGCGATGAAATGTACACCTTGACCCCGCATTGCAGGTACGCCCGCGCGATCATCGCGCCAATCCCTCGCGCCCCACCGGTGACCAGCGCCACCCGACCTTGCAAACTGAATAGATCCTGCATACTGCCTCCGAGAAAAACGCGCCCGTCCGTCAACCGGACAAGCGCAGAAATTGAATTGGATGCGCCGCTCAGGCATGCGATCTCATTGATTGCCGAAGCTGGCGGCAGCCTTGGACAGGAACTTCTCTGTCTGCTTGAAGCCCGCCTCCAGGGCGCATTGATCTGTGGTGTCACAGATAGCGTCCCAGGTCGCCAGCACACTCTCAGGGGTCTGCAAGGCAGGTGGGAGGAACACGCCATTGGTCTCGAAAATCCGCGTAGTGGCATAGCCACCTGCACCGGCACAGAGGATCGTGCGCTGCGGTGCACCCTCGTGGCACAGCAGTAGCGCGCCTGCGGTAACCGACTCAGGGGTCAAGAGTTCAAATACCGTCTTGTCCAATAGATCTTCGGTCATGCGGGTGGCGGCGGTGGGGGCCAGCGCATTGACCCGGATATCGTGTTTCTGTCCCTCCAGCGCCAGGGTATTCATGAGCCCTACAACCGCCATCTTGGCCGCACCGTAATTCGACTGACCGAAATTGCCGTAGAGACCGGAAGAGGAGGTGGTCATGACAATTCGCCCATAGTTCTGCGCCCGCATGATTTCCCAGACGGCCTTGGTGCAGTTGACCGAGCCCATCAGGTGCACGTCCATCACCAGCCTGAAGTCGGCCAGGTCCATCCTGGAGAAGCTTTTATCGCGAAGTATTCCGGCGTTGTTGAGCAGAATATCGACCCGCCCCCAACGCTCCATGACCTGCGCGACCATCGCCTCGACTTCAGAAAAGTTGGCAACGTTGGCGCCGTTGGCAATGGCTTCGCCGCCCATGGCCTGGATTTGCGCAACCACCTCGTCTGCAGCCTGCAACGAGTTACCCGCGCCGTCACGGGCGCCTCCCAGATCATTCACCACCACCTTGGCACCGCGCCTGGCCAATGCCAGCGCATGGGAGCGTCCGAGTCCGTTTCCGGCTCCGGTGACGATGGCGACACGCCCAGTGAAATCGATACTTTGCTGACTCATATGAAACCTCTGCGATTGATACGGTTATTCAACGGACAAACCAGGTACGCCGCAGCCATCAAAACCACTCTTCTCGGGCCATGTAGAAGGCATCTTCGAAGTCGCACAGAATCTGTTTCCAGACCTGTATCTCTGGCAGTTCGTAGGCGTAGAAGTATTTGAGGGCTTGCAACTTGCCCAGGTAGAAGTTCCGGTCATCCTCATGCGGGTCCCTGGCCAGGCCAGCGCTCGCGGCTATGCCTTGCTTGAGCCACATCCAGGCCACAACCACGTTGCCAAACAGCTCCAGGTACTTGACCGAATTGGCCAGCGCCAAGTCGATGTGCAGTTTCTGCATGCCGCCAAGAACAGCACCGGTGGTTTCCTCGAGCACTTGAATGGCGACCAGAAGCGCAGCCGCAGGCTCCTGCAATGCCGGGTGCTGGGTGGCCGTCTCAATGTCGTCACGCATCCTGCTGATACAGTTCGTGTATCCGGCCATATTGTCGGCGGGCACCTTGCGTGCGAGCAGGTCAAGCGACTGCACGCCATAGGTGCCCTCATGGATCGAGTTGAGGCGGTTGTCGCGGTAGAACATCTCGACCGGATGCTCATTGGTATAGCCATGCCCACCCAACACCTGAATCGCCAGGCTATTGGCGCGCGGGCCGTATTCGGATGGCCAGGACTTGATGATCGGCGTCAGGAAATCCAGCAGTACCTTTGCGCTTCTGCGCTCGGCCTCTTCAGGAGCAGTGCGCACGTCGTCAGCCAGTTGTGCACCGAACAGACACAGGCTGTAGGCACCTTCGGCATAGGCCTTCTGTGCCAACAGCATGCGTCGCACATCCGCGTGCTCAATGATCCGCACGGGCGCAGACAGCGGATCCCTGGACGAAGGTAAACGCCCCTGTCGCCGCTCCTTCGCGTAGTCGAGGGAGTACTGATAACCGCTTAACGCGGTGAGTGCGGCGCTGGTTCCGACCATGATGCGTGCCTCATTCATCATGTGGAACATGTAGCGAATACCCTGATTCTCCTCACCTACCAGGTAGCCGATCGAGCCGCCCTGTTCACCGAAGTTGATCGCACAGGAGGTTTGCCCGCGCCCACCCATCTTGTGGAACAAGCCAGCCAGGCTCACATCATTGCGGCTGCCGACCGCACCGGTTTCATCGACCAGATACTTGGGAACAATGAACAGGGATACGCCCTTGATGCCCTTGGGCGCGCCTTTGATCCTTGCCAGGACGAGGTGAACAATATTTTCGCTAAGGTTGTGATCACCGCCAGAAATGAAGATCTTGTTGCCAGTAATCAGGTAACGACCCTCTTCAGTCCTGGTCGCGCTGGTCGCCAGGTCTGCCAACCCCGAGCCCGCCGACGGCTCGGTCATGGCCATGGTTCCGGCGAACCGGCCCTGACGCATCGGCACGACCCACTTGGCGATCTGTTCGGGCGTGCCGTGAGCCTCGATAAGATTGCAGTTGGCATTGGTCAGACTGGTGTAACCCAGTGTGGTGCTGCCAGCAGCTGACAGGAAAGAAGTGGCCACACTTGCGACAATGGCCGGCAATTGCATGCCACCCCATTCATAATCGGCTTCCGGGCAAGCGAGCCCGGATTGGATAACGGCATCGATTGCAGGCTTGATCTCGGGAAGCATGTGCACCTGCTTGCCGTCGAACGTAGGCTGTTGCACATCCACCTTCTGCCGGATTGGCAGGAAGTAGCGTTGCGCGATCTTGCGCCCGGTTTCGATGGCCGCCAGATAAGTTTCCTTGCTGTGCTCGGCATAGCGCGGGCGGGCGGTCAGGGCTTGCGCATCGAACAACTCGAACAGATAGAAATGCAGATCTCTGACGTTTAGTATGGAGGCCGCCATGGTATTACTCCGCGAAGAATGGACGAGACCCGCCCATTTTGCCGAGGCCGGCCCCAGTCACCACGACATGGGATGTCTGATAGAAGGGATTTTTCGCAACAATGGACATGGCCGAGACACAACACTTACAGCGCTTTGCTGACTTTCTCAGGTTCTGGCGCGGAGTCTTCGGGCTGAGCCAGGAGCAACTGGCCGAAATGGTCGGCACCTCGACTCGACATGTCAGTCGCCTGGAAAACGGGATAAGCAAGCCAAGTGAGGTGCTGACCGACCACATCGCGGACGCGCTAAAGCTTGGCCGCAGGGATCGCAGCCATCTGCGCATTGCTGCGGGCTACGCGACCAATGAAATAGCGCAGGACTTTCACAGCCCGGATCTCAAATGGTTAAGGTCTGCAATGCTCAGAACATTGCAGACGCTGGATCCGTATCCATCCACCCTGACTGATGGCGCGGGCAATATCCTGATGGTCAACAAGGCCTGGGTAGGCTTCTATCAGGACAAAGTCGATACCGAGCGGCTCAGGCAAACCGTCAACTTGTATGACTTTCTGTTCAACGACGGCAGCGATGGCGCGCTGAGCGAGGAATGGCAAGACGCATTGTCGTTGGTGATCATGGCGTTCAAACAGCATGTCATGCTCAACGGCAGCGATCAGGAAGATCAGACCCTGAAGCGTATTCTTGGCTACCCCAACGTTCCAGCTGACTGGAAAATACGCGCCTCCAGGCTCGAGCCCAGAGCCAGCTTCAAAGTCAAAATTCAGCATCAGGGCAGGGTCAGGGGCTTCTACAGTGTCAGCCAGATGGTTGGCGCACTTGGCCCGGCGGCGTACATGACCGAACCCAGGCTCAGTATCAACACCCTCTATCCCGAAGATGCCGCACTGAGCCTTGAAAAGCTGCTGCTTACCCCCCTGGAACATCCCCTGCTGTTCTACTGAGTGGCAGCCGTTCAACCGAATGGTATGACAGCTGAGTCAGACTAAAGCCCTACGAGCTTCGAGACTGAACTCGCCGGGGCCCACGACTGCCAACAGCACAAATCCACCAGCCATTGCGACGTTCTTGAGGAGCATCATCATCTGGATTTGATCGCTGAACTGACTGTGGAAAATCGCACCCGTTGCCAGACTGAAGATAGCCAGCGACGCAGCGGTACCGCGGGTTTTGAAGCCAGCAACGATTAACAGCCCTGCGCTAATCTCGAACAGGATCGTGGGCCACAACAATGTGCCGGGTACATGCATGATCTCCATGTAGCCGCGTATGGCGTCAGCTTCGCCGATCTTGGACAGGCCGGATAAGATGAAAATCAGCGCCATCAATGTTCTGGCCGCGGCCATCACATAAGACTGGATCTTGGTATTCATGTCGGACTCTCACAGCTACTTGGATGGATTGGTGGTCGAGAAGATGTAGCGCGCGAAGCGCCATTGACCATCGGTTTCTCGATGCAGCAGGAAGATTTCCTGGTTGCCTTCGGAGCGGGCTTGCAGGTCGCCGGTCAGAGTTTTGACCGTTCCATCGGAGCGCGTACGAGCAAATACCCAGTCGCGTGACAGCGGTCGGATCTCATCAATGGTGAAGCGCACATCGAGCTTGATGGCGTCGAACACCTGTCGATATGCCTCGCGCACAGCCTTGCGACCTACGGCCGGAAGGCTGTTTTGCGGCATGAATACGGGATCGTCTGCATACAAGCTCATAACACCGTCGACGTCGGATGCGTTCAGTGCGGCTTCATAGTGGCTGAGTTGCTGGGTGACGGCAGTCTTCACCGCATCCTCGGAGGCGGGTTTGGCAGCCTGAGCCGTCATGGGTAGTAGAAGCGCGCTGAGAACCAGTGCGATCAATGCGGTACGCATGGCAGTACTCCCTGATGTCAGAGCAAGACGATGAGCTTGCCAAGTGCGCGATCGCTTTCCATCAAGCGGTGCGCGTGGCGGACTTCGTCGAAGGCGAAGGTTCGGGTACGGATGGAAGGAATTCGCTTGGCAGCTATTTCCTTTGCGAGCCACGGCAATGGCGTGTCCTGCAATGGCAAGGCCGGTGTCCCCAATAGGCCGCTCGGGAAGAAGTTCAGTCGCGTTCCGGCAGGCAGGTCCTGCATCAGGTGGAATTGCTCCAGTACCGGCGGGCCACCGAGCAGGCCGATGACGCTCACGACGCCGAACGGTCGCAGCGTCTTGATCGTGTCGCCCAGTGTCGCGGCGCCGACAACTTCGAGTGCGGCATCCACGCCTTGAGGGACGATTTCGCGAACACGTTGCGCAATGCCACCGTTGTCGACGACCACCTCGTCAGCCCCCATTTCGTATAGACGTTGGGTGTTCGCAGCGGTGCGCGTAGTCGCGATCACTGTTAATCCACGGGCTTTGGCATAGGTGATGGCTGCCAGGCCAACCGATGAAGTACCTCCCCGTATCAGCAAAGTCTGGCCTTGTTGAATGGCTAAACTCTTGTCAAGCGCCCCCCAAACAGTGAGATATGCCTCCGGCAACGTGGCAAGTTCTTCCCACGAGAGAGAGGTGTCGTCCAGCGAGATCACGTTGTTGCGCAGAACCGTAACCTGCTCGGCATAGCTGCCATTGCGGCTGAACTGCATGCCACCCATCGCCGTGGCCACGCGTTGGCCGGTGCGTAAGACCCCGGCGGGGTCATGGATGATTTCGCCCACGGCCTCGATGCCGGGCACCCGTGGTGTGGTGATGTCACCCATTTTGCCAGCGCGCAGATAAGTTTCTGCGCGGTTGAGGCCAAACGCACGGACGCGGATCTGCACTTCGTCCGACGTTGGCTCGGGTGACGGGATATCTCGCAGTTGCAGGACTTCCGGGCCGCCCGGTTGTTCAATCACATAAGCTTTCATGGTCGTTTCCTCAAGTACGTGGCTGGTTGGTGGCGAACAAGTACCGGTGGATCTTCCACTCGGTGTTCTCGCGTCGAAACACGAACAATTCATTGTTGCCTTCGCTCACTTCGAAATCGGCAGCGAGGATGCGGGTGCGTCCCGAGGATGAGGTGCGCACCCAAGCCCAGTTGCCCGCTTCTTCTATCTCGTGGATGTCAAAACGGACGTTGAGCTGGATGGTGTTGAATACCTGTTCGTAGCCCGCACGCACCGCATCTCGGCCGATCAGGGCAGGCGCGTGTTGTGGCATGAACACCGGATCGCTGCCATACAGGCTGAGGATGGTGTTGATATCAGCGACATTGAGGGCGTTTTCGTAGGTCTTGAGGATGGACTGAATGGTCATGAGGGCACTCCTGGTTGATTGAAACGTTGTTGTTCAAGCAAGTGAGTGCACTATCTGCTACTTGAATGTGGAAGATAATCCACGTAGGGGATAGGCTTGATCTCAAAAATGAGAGGACCACTGTTATGGATTTCAATGCCGTCCGGATGTTCGTCAGCGTGGCGCAGACCGGTAGCCTCTCAGCCGCAGCCGAGCGCCTGAACATTCCGCTACCTACCTTGAGCCGACGCATTCGTGAGCTTGAACAGCAGTTGAAGGTGCAACTGCTCGAACGTTCTGTTCGTGGTACCAAACTCACTGATTCGGGGATGCGGTTGTATGAACACGCCAGCCGCGGCATTGAGGCTTTGATTGAAGGCGAACAGGCCGTTATCAGTGATCAGGCGCATTTGAAAGGACGCTTGCGGCTGTCATTGCCGCCGTCGTTTGAACCGTGGTGGGACGTACTGTCGGCTTTCCAGCGCCGCTATCCGCAGATTCAGATCAGCGTCTACACCACCGCGCGTCGCATTGATCTCATTGAAGACGGTGTCGATGTGGCGCTGCGCGTAGGCATGATTACGCACGAGACTTTGGTTGCGCGCCGCATGCTGACCTATCGTCACCTTCTCGTGGCGAGCCCGACATTAATTGAGCGGCTAGGCGCACCCGGTACCGTCGAGGCTCTATACGGTTATCCATGTGCGGTCTGGAGCCAGGGTGCCAATGCGACATGGCAACTGGGAGGGCAGGTATTCAAACCTGACTCGATGCTGTCGACTAACGACTATGCACACCTTCGAAGTCGAGCATTAGCCGGTGATGTGGTAACGGAACTTCCGCCATTTTTGGCGGCGAGTGCCATTCGGAAAGGGACGTTACTTGCGCTACTTCCCGAGCATCCGCTACCCGAACAACAAATCAACTTGCTCTACCCGTCGCATCGACACCCGTCTGCCATTGTGCGGGCGTACCTCGACTTTTCGCAGGGGTACTTGGGGTATCTCGCGGAGGTGTCGTCTACTTCCGGGTAAGGGGCCGCTTGTGGCCGAAAGTTGCCCGTCACCTTAGTTTATATTGGCCATCGTTGGGGTTGCTGGAGCCGAGCTTGAATTCACAGTAGCCAAGCGAGTGGAGCCTGATAGGGAGACCGCTATCCGACCCCAAGCCGTCACTCGAGAATGCCCAAGACATGAATGCATTCATACACTCATGTCGTTCAGGCCCGTCTCAGATCATTGTTTAACCAAGTCCCCCGGTTTCCATGTCTTGTCGAAGAATGCCTTGGTCGGGCCGTACAGGCGCAGGATCACGAAGAAGCCTTTGCCCGGCAGGGTACGAATCCAGTTCTTGCCTTCACCCGGTGACTCGGGCCCGAAGTGCACGTCAATCGAACCGTCGGCATTCACCAAAGGTTTATCCATGGTGTTCAACGACGGGAACGGCTGGCCGTTGTCCACGCCAGACGCCGTGATTGAGTCATACACCGTCACCGACCAGAACAACGCCGCCGGGATGCCTTTGGGCAGGTTCAACGTGTAGGCGTTGCTGCCCGAGAGGAACTCGCCCTTGGCGTCGACGAAGGTGGCTGGGTACTTGGCGCCGACGTTCTCCATGTTTACCGCCATGCCCGGGCTGGCCGAGTAGGCATTGGTGAAGAAGCCGGTGCGCGGATCGATGTAGTTGAAGGTGTCGGCGGTGAACGTGGCATTGCCCGGGAAGACGTTCAGCCATTTGCGGTCCGGATACCATGTGCCATTGGTGACGATGGTTTGTGGTGTGTAGGAAGTGGCGTGACCCATTTTACTCGCGGTTTTCGCGGCTTTGTCGAGTAGGTCGCGGGTCGCTGCGTCCGGCTGGAACGGCTTGCCCTTGATGATGCCCAGGGCAGCAAGCATGCCGCGCATTTCCATGTCTTGCGGATCGACATATTCATGGTCAATGAACCGCGAAAGCATGTCGAACGCGCTGCCATCGGTGGGGTAGAGCATGTTGATCGGCGTTTTCGAGGCGTTCGGGAACTCCATCTTCCTGGCTGTGGCTTCTTTACCCAGTGGATAGATGCGCGTCTGTTCCATGAGCGTGACCGGTGCTTCCAGCTGTTTCGGGTCCTTGAAGAAACCGCGCCAGAACACAAACACGTTGTAGGTACGTGAGCGGTAGGTCAGGTAACCAGGAGGTACTTGCCCCTGGTAATCCGGTGGCAGCACCAGGTACTTGGCACCCTTGCCTTTGTCCGGGCCAGGCAGGCCGACATCGCCGCACCACTGGCGACCGTCGATCTGGCCTTCGGAGCAGATCGGGCGCTGGAAGAAGTCGTCGAGAATGCCCTGCATTCCCGGCGGCACTTCAATCACCATCGGGCCGTCCTGCTTCAGGTCCAGATAGCCCATGGCATAGATCACGTCGGAGTTCGGCGTGGTCACCAGGGTCTTGGCGTTGAGTCGGTCTTTCCAGATCGGCAGTACGTTGTAGCCGGCACCGAAGGTTTTCTCCGAGCTTTCTTTCATGGCGTACATGTTCAGTGCCGGCAGAGCCCAGATGTAGGACTGCACGCCACGCTGAAATAACAGCTCGTTCTTGAGCTGGGCCACGCCTTCAAGGGTTGGATAACCGCCAGCGAAGGGCAGATCCGCCAGTTGTTCATAGTGCGTGGCCGCCTGGGCGCCGAGGCTGACCGAAATCGCCAATGCCAGTGTGGTCAGTGTTTTGCTGGCTGCTTTCATCTTCGAAGTCCTTTTCAATTGGCTTTCACCACCGCCGGTGGCGTCCAGCTACCGTCGAGGGCGTCGGCCTGCGGCCAGTAGGCGCGAATGTACAGCGAGAAATCGGCATCTTTAGGCGCAGGCAGCCAGTTGCTTTCCTTGTCCTTGCCCGGTGATTGGCTTTGCACGTAGACGGTCAGCGAGCCGTCAGGATTGGTTTGCAGGGATTTGTTCTTGGTGCCGATGGAGTAACGCTTGAGCTCGTTGGGCGAGAAGAAGTGCTGTTCGTTGTACAGCGTCAGCGACCAGAAGCCCTTGACCGGTGGCAGCTTGCCTTTGGCGAACGTCACGCTGTAGCCGTGCTGACCGTTGAGGCGCTGGCCGCTTTCGTCCAGGTCCTGATAGAAGTATTTGGTTTCTTTCTGCTGGTTCACGAATATGTTTGAGCGTGCCACGGCGGTACGGCTGAAATAGTCGGTGCCGAACGCCGCACCGTTGCTCACGGTGCTCCAGTGATTCGGTAATTGCAGGCCATAGTTACGGAACTGCAACAGCGGGTCGATCACTTCGCTGTCGGCCTTTTTCGCCTCGTCGATCATCGCGGCACGGAGCTGCGGGTCGGCCTTGGCGATGGCAGCCAGCGCGGCCATTTGCGCATAACGGGCTTCTTCGCCCGGCAATGGCTTGGCGTCCTTGAGCAGGGCCGGCAGTTCATCGAAGAACTTTTCCGGGATCACCCACTTGGTTTCTGCTTTGCCATCCGAAGCCTGGGCCGGGAATTTCGGTAGTTTGGCCCAGTCGCGCTGTTTGACCTTGCCGTCATATTGGGACAATGGGTACATGTCGATACCGGCCAGGGCCGGTTGCACGGCCTGGCGATCGGCGGCCGTGTCGTCCTGGAATACCCGAGGAATGACGAAACCGGTATTGGTACGTGCACGGAACACTTTGGTGATACCAGCGGGCACCTTGCCGTTCCAGTCCGGGCCGACCAGCAGGTAGAAACCCGGTTGGGTGTTATACATTTTGCCCAGCTCGGCGAAGCTGTCGGAGCGCAGGTCGACCACCTGATACACCCAGAAGCGGCTGCCGAAGTCCGGCACTTGCAGCACCACTGGCTCAAGGTCCAGGGCGATGCTGCCAGCGCCGTAGACGACATCCTGGTTCGGACAGGCTACCAGCCGTTCGGCCGGGTCAATGTAGTCGCTGAGCATCGACAGCCGATTGATCGGGGCCACCGGAACGATGCCCCCCATCAAACCGGGTTCGGGCAGGTCCTTGAAGGCCTGGCGACGATTGAAAATATTGGCCATCGGCCAACCCCAGAAATACGCTTCGCGCGCCATCATTCGCACATAGGGTTCGGTAACCTTGGTACCGACGACAGGCCCCGCGACAGTCGCTTGAACCGCAGGGCTCTGGGCGGCGAGCGCTGAAGTTGCGACGAGCGTACTGACCAACGTAAGTGCAAAGAGGGTGCGGCGATGGGGCAATCGATTCATACAGCATCCTTTCTAGATGGCATTCACCTGAGTAGGTGAGTCGGCTGACAAGATAGACCATCTTCTTCGTTTAATCATGATTCTCTGGAACGGCTCATATTGGCCGAAAGCTGCCTGTGGTGAAGGGCAGCCTGGGGTCGGCAGCTGCCAGTCGCGACCGACAGAAATCAGCCCTTGCCAACGAACGCTTTCCTAGGCGTCCCCCCTAATCCGGGTAGCTCCTTCAACCAAATCATTCGCGCTAGTTTTGACCATGGACTTTCGCTCGCCCCCCACATAGGTGTGGAAACGTCGAGTCATAGCCGATCCACTACAGCGATGAGAACACCCGCATGAGCTACCAGACCATCATCTTTGCCCGACAAGGTTGCGTTGCACTCATCACGCTAAACCAGCCGGAACGCTTCAACCCGCTTAGTCTCGCCATGATCGGCGAGGTTCGCGAAGCGCTCGCGATGGTGCGCGACGACAAATCTGTGCGTGCTTTGCTGATGACTGCCAACGGTAGGCTGTTTAGCGCCGGAGCTGATCTGGGTGGGGGTGCCTTCAATGCGGGAAGTGAATCACGAGGCACGCGTGCCGGTAAGACAATGCGCGATGCGATAAATCCGTTGATCGCCGAGCTTCATGAGTTGCCCGTACCCGTGGTAATCGCCCTCAACGGCGGGGCCGCAGGCGGTGGTGTCGGTTTGGCACTCGCCGGAGACATCGTCTTTGCAGCACGATCCGTCTATTTTTACCTGCCGTTCGTGAAGAAGCTGGGGTTAGTACCTGATGCGGGGGCTTCATGGTTCCTCCAGCGCCGAATCGGTACCGCCCGAACGTTGGCATTGTGTTTGACCGGTGAGCGACTATCCGCCGAGAAAGCCGAGCAATGGGGATTGATCCACGCCTGCATCGAAGACGAAGCCTTGTCGACTACGGCCATGGAAATGGCGCAACAGCTGGCCCGCTTGCCGGCGCATGGCGTGATCGAAGCGCGCCAGATCTGCGAGGTGGCCAGCCAAAACGATCTGCGTTCGCAGCTTGACTACGAAGCAGATCGCCAGCAGGCATTGTTCGACCTGCCGGCGCTGGAGGAAGGCGTCAAAGCCTTCTTCGAAAAACGCGATCCCCGATTCTCCGGGCGCGAATAATACTTCCATGTCCCAGCCGCCCTCCACCGACAGGCGAATCCTTACATGACCACTATCAGAACCCGTATTACCGAACTGCTGGGTATCCAGTATCCAATCGTTGAAGGCGGTATGCAGTGGGTCGGGCGCGCGCAACTGGCCGCCGCTGTATCCAACGCCGGCGCTCTGGGCATGGTGACGGCGCGCACACAGCCCACACCGGACGACTTGCGCCGTGAGATTGAGCGAATCCGTGAACTGACATCCAAGCCTTTCGGCGTGAACCTCACGCTGTCGCTGACCGCCAGTGACGTGAATTACGATGGCTGGATCGACGCCATCATCAACGGTGATATTCGTATCGTCGAGACAGCCGGCAACAATCCCCAGCCCGTGATAGCGAGACTGAAAGAGCACGGCATCAAGGTTATTCACAAATGCACTTCTGTACGCCATGCACTGTCGGCGGAACGCTACGGCGCTGACGTGATTTCCATCGATGGCTTCGAAGCAGGCGGACACTGCGGTGAAGACGATGTACCTGCCCTGATCATGATCCCTGCGTTGGGTAAGGTACTGAAGATTCCCTTCATTGCTTCAGGCGGCATCGCCAATGGGCGCAGCATGGCGGCGGCGCTGATCCTTGGTGCCGACGGTGTGAATATGGGTACACGTTTTATGCTGACCCAAGAGTCCGCCATCCACGACGGCATCAAGACTGCTTTGTTAACCGCGACAGAGCGTGACACGACGCTGATCAAACGGACGCTCAAGCGAACCGCTCGTTTTTTTACCAATTCCGTTTCACAGGAAATCGTTGCTATTGAGCAGCGCCCTGGCGGCGCAACCTATGATGATTTACAGCACCTATTGTCGGGCAGCCGAGGGCTCGAAAGCCTGGAGTCGGGTGACGTCGCCGCCGGGCTTATCTGCGCCAGTCAGGTCATTGGATTGGTCGACGACATTCCAACCTGCGCCGAACTGGTAGCACGCATGATCGCCGAATGCCGGGAAGGTCTGGAGCAGACTCTGAATCGATTCGACCGATAATCGCAACGGTCACCCCCATTTCCGCCATTTACTTGCAGTTTGAGACGAGTGCCCGAAGCAATCGCCACCGAACTAAAGCTTTGGGTCGTTTTCAGCCGGTGACGACCGACAGAAATCGGCCATAAGCGGACATTTTAATCTCAGTCTCGTCCTGCTCTGACTCTGGTGGCGAATCTCTGCGATGGGCGAAAAAAAGGCGCCAAATTGGCGCCAAATTGGCGCCTTAACGTTATTACGCGACTTTGATCACTACTTTTCCAAATGCTCCCCTTGCGAGGTGTTCGTAAGCTTCTCGTGCTTTTTCGAACGGATATACCTGATCGATCACGGGACGGATCTTGTGCTCGTTGAGGAACGTGTTCATCCGGTCGAATGATGAGCGTGGCGCCACCGCGATTCCGCGAATGGTCGTCTGGCGGAAAATGAGTGGCATCAGATTGAGTTCAACGGTCTGCCCGGTCAGAAAACCGATCTGCGCAATACGCCCCGATGCCTTGGTCGCAGCGACCGATTGATTGATGCCGCTGCCGCCGGCCACATCGAGTAGCAGATCCACGCCCTTGTCTTGGGTCAGCTTCAGCACTTCTTCCGCCCAGTTCGGAGTCGTTCTGTAGTTGATGCCCGCCACGGCCCCCAGACCCTTCACGGTTTGCAAATTCTGGTCGCTGCTCGATGTTGCAATTACCTTCGCGCCAAGCGCAGTAGCGATCTGCACGGCGAATATCGATACGCCCCCAGTGCCTTGAACTAATACGGTTTGGCCCGGTTGGATTTGTCCAAAGTCCACCAGCGAATACCAAGCTGTGAGTGCAGCAATAGGAAGCGTTGCCGCCTCTTCGTCGCTCATGTTGTCGGGTGCACTGACGGCGCTGTCTTCATGGATGATCATGTATTCGGCCAAACCGCCGGGCAACGGCGAACCGAAGCAGTAATCGGGTTCGTTCGGCCCTGGCTCGCCATCCAGCCAGCGAGAGTAAAGATGGGAGTTGACGCGATCACCGACTTTAAAGCGCGTGACGTTTTCACCAATAGCTACCACCGAGCCGGCGGCATCGCTCACGGGGATCAACGGTTTGGGCACCCTGTGCGGTTCATAAATGCCGTCGACGATAGCCTTGTCGCGAAAGTTGAGCGAGACAGCACCGACCTTTACCAGCAACTCGCCAGCCTTGGGTTGCGGGGTGGCTACCTCTCCCAATTGCAGGTTTTCCAGTCCGAAATCTTTCAATAACCAAGCTTTCATTGCGAATCTCCAAATACACATAATGGCCTCGAACCAGAGCCGGTTCCGCCTTGGGTGCATTTTTCGCCGTTGAGGGCGCGTAATAAATGCGTGGAAAAAGACATGATTGTTCTATTCTTTGATAACAATCATGTTCAACCTCTTGATTCAGTCGGGTGTTCATAGGAAAGCGTCATGGAATTGCTTCAATCGATGCGACTGTTCGCCAGGCTTGCCGAACTGGGCAGTTTTACCAGAGCCGCCGAATCGCTAGACATTGGGCGACCTCAGGTCACTCGGTATATCCAGGAGCTGGAAACGTCATTGGGCGTGCGCTTGTTCCAGCGCACCACGAGAAAGGTGGCACTCACCGCTGAGGGCGAAAGGTTCTATGTGCGGGTACAGGAAATTCTGGCGGGTATTTCTGCTGCGACCTCAATGTTCGACCGATCAGGAGCAACGCTCACAGGCCGGCTTCGGGTCGATATTCCAAGCGCCTTCGCGCAGATGAAATTCATCAATAGCCTTAAAGAATTCACCGTCTCCTACCCAAGTATCAACATGGTTCTGGGCGTGACTGATCGGGCCGTCGATTTGATCGGTGAAGGCATCGATTGTGCGTTGCGTATCGGCGAACTACCGGATTCGACCTTGATCGCTCGCCCTATCGCGATGGCGACGATGGTGACATGTGCCGCGCCCGATTATTTGAACGAGCATGGCGAACCCAAGACACTCGACGATCTGGCCTCCCATCGAGGCGTCAACTTCTTGTCCGGTCAGAGCAACAGAACATTACCCTGGCATTTTTCGGTGAAAGGTCAGGATCGATCCTTTGTGCCTGATGCCGGCATCACCGTCACCGAGTCGAATGCGTACGTTCAGTGTGGCGTGTCGGGTTTCGGAATAATCCAGGCCCCCGGGATTACCGTGTCCGAGCATTTGGCCAGTCGCGGTCTGGTGGAGATTCTAAAACCCTATCGGCCAGCCCCTCGCCCTGTGTCGTTGCTATACCCGAGCCGGACTCATCTGGCCCCCCAGGTTCAAGCATTTATTGAGTGGCTGCAAAAGCGTATTCCGCAGCTTCATTCTGACTGGCTGCAAGCATAGCGATTATTGAACCCCGTAAACGGTGACTACGGGGCGGAAGCGGTCACTCATGAACGTCTGCTCCTGGGCCGAAAGCTGCCCGTCACCTTAGTTTATATTGGCCATCGTTGGGGTTGCTCAAGCCTAGCTTGATTTCACAGCAGCCAAGAGTGGAGCTTGCAGGGAAGGCAAGCTTCGAACCAATGCGGACGCTGACCAGCATTGGGTTAAGGGCCAGTCTTTGTCCCTTTCCAGTGAGTGAAGCGAAAGGTTTGAAGCAGTTGTTATGCGTGTTTTATTAACCGTTTCTTTAAATGATACAGGTTAGTCCCGATTGGCCGATCCTCAAGAACGCCATAAAGCTCATACCCATGCCGCTCATAGAACTGTTTAGCATCAACGGTTTTCAAGAATGCGACTACTGCCCCATTGTTGGCGCCAAACGTTTCTGCTTTTTCCAATAGCATGGAACCGACCTTTCTACCGCGATGAGATTCCTTCACCCAGAAGGTATCAATTTCCAAGCCATCCCAGTAACAATTACAGCTTATTGCGCCGATGTAGTCGCCTACTTCATCGTGCGCGACCACCATGAATTTTTTATCTTCAGATTCTGGCGGTAGATTTGGATATTGAATTCGAAGGTATTCTGAAAACCTATTATTCAGAACTCCCTGATCCTTTTCGGTGGGTGAATCCAATATATCAACCTTGATTTCCACTTTATTGCTCCGATCACTCAACGTATGGGAAAAAGCGGATGTCGAGACTCCGCAGCCGTTTGCTCAAGCGTTCAGGTATGCCCGAGGCTCACGTCCGACGCGCCATCAACAGCACACTTGCCGCCGCCGCCAACAGCCCGGCGCAGCACCGATTGAAAATCCGTTTGCCACGGGGCTGGCTGAACCAGCGGCGCATGTGCAGCCCCATGTAGGCGTATGAGGCGATGGCAACCCACTCCAGGGCCAGGAACAGCGCGCCCAGCAAGGCAAACTGCGGGGTCACCGCCTGGCTGGGGTCGACGAACTGCGGCAGGAAGGCGGTGAATATCAGGATCGCTTTGGGGTTGCCGGCTGCCACCAAAAACTCTTGCCGGGCCAGCGCCAGCAACCCCGCCTCAGGGCGTTTGGTTGCGGTTTCGACCTGGGGATCGGCGGTCCACAGTTGCCAGGCGAGGTACAGCAGGTAAGCCGCACCGACGATTTTGATCCCGTAGAACAGCCACTCCGACGTCTGCAGCACCACCGCCAGGCCGGCGGAGGCGAGGGCGATCATGCCGGCGAATGCCAGTAGCCGCCCGATCCCGGCCAGGCACGAGGTGCGGTAGCCATAGCGGGTAGCGTTGCTGACCGACAACAGATTGTTCGGCCCCGGCGCCATGTTCAAGGCGAAGCAGGCGGGGAGGAACAGGGTGAGGGTGGCGAGGTCCATAGGCGATTGCGTCCGTAGTCGGGGGTTGGTTCACTCTGTAGGAGCCGCCGGGTGGGGCTCCGTTTGCTTGCGATGAACGTCATCGATGACGCGTATTGTCTGAATCAACGCGTTGTTCTTCAGTTCATCGCGAGCAGGCTCGCTCCCACAGTTGTCTGTGTAGGTGCGGTATCTCACCGATGTTCCGCGGCCAACATTGCCCTGAACTGTGCAATGGTCTCTGCAGACAGCCCGGCAGCTTCGAACACCGCGCAGGTGAAGCTGACGGGGGCCGGGCCGGGCGCTGTAATGATGCGATCTGCAACTATCGCGACCGGACTGCTTCGATAAAACGAGTGCCCCGCGTAACCTTGAGCATTGTCTTGCAGGAAGGCAGGGCTGTTCGAGGTATGCGGCACTGTGTCGAGAAGCCCGGCTCTGGCAAGCGCCAGCGTTCCCCCACAGATACCGGCAATGCTCGCTCCTCGTGAGCGACTGGTTTGAAGAAAGCCTGAAATGTCCGGCGCCAACGCACCTTCCCAGACAGTTCCTCCAATGACCACCACAACATCCGGTTGCCAATCCAGGCAGTGCTGCAAACTGCTCTCGACGGTGACAGCCAATCCGCCCTGTGAGTGGAACTGCCCCACAGCAGGCGCGAAAAACCTGACGTCGATCCCGTAGAACGGCGACCCAGTTCCTGCAATGAATGCATATTCCCAGTCTGCAAAACCGGGTGTCAGTATCAAACTTACGCGTGCCATCAGCCAGACTCCTCCATGAATGCCAGTAATCTAAGGTGCAAGTAAACAGACATCAAGGGCGGCAATGGGGGGCGGGCTGTCGTAGTGACCCGTGCAGTCAGGTCACTACGATGGTGCAGCTTTCACTTCGCCTGAGTGATACCTGGGGGTGACCAAGTGCCGGAACCCGCTGGAAGAATCGAAGGTGGCGTGGCTTTCGGCCAATACAGGCGCAGCACCAGATAGGCCGTGTCGTCAGGCGCGGGCAACCAATTGGACTCCTTGGACGTGCCCGGCGAATCCTTCTGGATGTACAGCGTCAGCGAACCATCGGCATTCTTCTTCATGGCCGACAGCATCGGCGAGTTGATCAGGTAGCGGTCGAGCGGATTGTTGATCAGCAGCTGGCTCTTGCCGTCGTACATGGTCACCGACCAGAACGCATTGACGGGAGGCAGTTTGCCGGCAGGGAAGGTGAGCGTGTAGTTGTGTTTGCCGGTATTCAACGTCTGGCCGTTGCCGTCAGTACGTGTGAAGGGATACATGG
Organism: Pseudomonas sp. IT-P176; assembly: GCF_949767245.1. NCBI lineage: Bacteria > Pseudomonadati > Pseudomonadota > Gammaproteobacteria > Pseudomonadales > Pseudomonadaceae > Pseudomonas > Pseudomonas sp. IT-P176. Next base: position 32,898 of record NZ_CATKPN010000027.1, on the reverse strand, counting down.
CCTCGACGGCGTTATTACCGTAGATACCGCCCTTCGCAGCGCCAGCCCGCATCAGCCAGTTGTCTTTGTAGAACGCCTGGTCGCCGAAGAACGCGCCGATGTTCCAGCCGTTGATATTTTTCATGCCACTAGAGAGAAATTTGTCGACCTTCTCGTCGCCGGCCTTCATCCCCAGCAAGACCACGGCCTTGTGTTCGAGCGAGAGGTCCTTGAACTCGAAGCTCCGGCCCGGACCTACGCCGATGCTGGCCAGCCTGGCACGGATCTCCTTGTCGTAGGCCGATGGCGGCACATACTCCAACGCGGCCGACAGGTACTCGAAGAAGTTGGCCTTGATGCCCTCTGTCGTCGCCGGCAAGAAATCAATCTTCGGCGCAGCGGGCGGCGCGGGTTGATGGAGGAAGGCAGACAGCGGCTGGATCTTGTAGCTCGCCTGCAGCTTCTCGACATTCGGCATGTCGGCCGGATTGAACAGCTGGGTGCGGATCAGCGTCAGCGCGAAGGGCGTCGTGGAGTTGAACACCTTGTGAATGCCAGGGGGCAGCGCACCCTTCCAGTCGGGGCCTGCGATCAGATAGCTCCCGGGTGCGCCGGCCGTTGCCCGGCTCCCGATGTAACCGTAGTTATAGGTGTTGCCGTCAATCAACTGAACCGAGTAGTAGCGTTTTTTGGGCACCGCCGGCACGGTGATCACCAGCGGCTCTGCGCGCAGGTCGGCCCAGAGTATCGAGTACGGAGTGTCGCTGTTTGGCGTAATGACAGCCGTATCGGCGGGAGTAGAAACCCGATGCTCATTGCGCAGTTGATTGAAGGGCGCCTTGAACTGGCTGGACTGTGAGTCCACCGCGAACTCGTTCATCACGGCGTAGTTCATGACCAGCGGCAAGCCGTAGATAAAACCTTCCTCGGCGATCGCCTTGGTCTGCTCCAGACTGGGTGCGGGTACGCCCTTGGCCACATCGGCCTGGTCTGCCTGCGTGATCGGATCGGTCTTGCTCGCACACCCTGCAAAAAGCGTTGAACCCACGACGACTGCCGCCGCCATTGTCCAGCCTCGGTTAAACTTCCTGTTCATTTGCACCTCGTCAGTGTTGAGCAAGCAATTGCCGTGAGTGTTCAGGCTCCCATCCAGGCCGCAGCTCAACTGAAACTCAGGATTGTCTCCCGACTAAGTAAATCCGGCGGTAAAGCGCCAACTCAGCCGCCCAGGGAGTGTAGATCAGCCAAAACCCTTTAACCCCGAATCAAGGACGATGCATGAAACCAGTCGAGATTCACCACATCACCCACCTGCCGCCACAGATCCTGGCCTTGGAAAAAGAGGCCGTTGGAGAGGGTTTCAGATTTCTCACTCGGCTGATTGGCGAATGGCACTGCGGGGCGAATCGCTTCGATGCACCCGGGGAATGTCTCATGGCGGCGTATTTCGACCAGCAACTGATAGGCATCGGCGGCCTTTCAGTTGATCCCTATGGCCAGACCAATACGGCAAGGCTGCGACGGGTTTACGTCGCAGCTTCTTCAAGGGGGCAGCACGTCGGTCAAAGGCTAGTAAAAGCGCTGCTCGCACATGCCGCTCTGCGCTTTCAGAGCGTGCGTCTGAGCACCGATACGCCCTCAGGAGACGCGTTTTACCTGCACTGCGGTTTTGTGCGAACAGAGGATATCCATGCCACTCACATCATGCTGCTAGGCGACACTTGAACAAGTCTATCGGCCAGATTCATGCCGGCCGCGAGGTAAACACCAGGCGAGCCGCAAGCAACACCAATACCAATGCCAGGCCCCGCGACTGCCACTTCGCGGACTGGCTTTTGTCGGACACGTAACCGCGGATTACTCCCCCGACCAGGCCCAACGCGACGTGGAAAACGCTCGCGATCAGGGTCAACACCAGCCCCAGGACCACGATTTGCTGTGCGACCGTAGAACTGCCCTGAACAACGAACTGCGGCAAAAACACCATGAAGAACAGCAGTGCTTTCGGGTTGAGCAATGAGTTCAGCAGCGCCCGGATGAACACCGACATCAGCGAGGCCTGGATAGCGGAGTGTGGTGGCACGCCGGCATGCGCCCGTATGGCCTTCCAGGCCATCCAGAGCAGATAGAACGCACCGGCCCAGCGGATCAGGTCGAACGACGGTGGCCACTGTGCTATTGCGGCCGTGAGACCGGCTGCGGTGAGCGCGGTCAATACCAGGTCAGCTGCACCAATGCCCAAAGCAGCAACGACGCCGCCACGCCAGCCGTAGCTCGCGCCGTGCGCAATCACGAAGGCCATGTTGGGGCCGGGAGACATCAGCAACAGCAACACCGCCCCCGCGAACAGCAGTAGCGTCGATGGCTCTACCATGTGTGCTCCAGATCGCCGCGATAGACGATGTGCAGCTTGTTGCCATCAGGGTCGCGCAGGTAGGCACCGTAGTAGCCCTCGCCATACCAGGGCCGCTCACCCGGAGTGCCTTCATCAGTACCGCCGTGGAGAATCCCCGCGGTGTACGCCGCGCGTACGCTGTCAGGCGTCTCGGCATGAAACGCGAGCATGCTGCCATTGCCCGCCGTGGCCGCAAGGCCATCACGCGGCAAGTAGACATAGAACCTCGGCAGTGTGCGCGTCGGATGCACCCAGCAAGCCGAGGCGGGGCCTCCATCCGGGGTCACCGCTCGGCGGATCAGCCCGAGTGGCGCAAGTACGGCGTCATAAAAAGCCGCCGCTGTTTCGAGGTCGGTGCATCCCACAGTAACGTGACTGAACATCTCTCAATCGATTCGACGCCACTGGAACGGTTGTGTCCTGCGTGCCGAACTCGCCTCCTTGTTTTGTGTGGGAGTGGAGCCTACGCTCGGCACCTGATACACACAAAGAATTGTTCTAGGTACATTGAATGACGATGCCACGCTACAAAACCATTGCTGACCAGCTAGCAGAAAATATTCGCAGCGGACGTTTGCGCCCTGGAACCCAACTGCCGACGGTACGCAGCTTGATGGGCGAACATGGGATTGCGCTTGCGACAGCCGCGCGGGTTTACCGCACGTTGGAATCGATGGGCCTGGTGGTGGGTGAAATGGGCCGTGGCACCTTCGTGCGCGACACCTCTGTGCCACGCGACCTTGGTCTGCAACCGGCATCCGAAGCTGGAATAATTGACCTGGCCTTCAATAGTCCAGCGGTTCCCGGACAAGCCGAGTTGCTGAGGCAGGCACTGCGCAGCCTCGCATTGTCGGGCGATCTGGACGCCTTGTTGCGCAACGCCCCCCATGGCGGGCGTGCGCATGAACGAGAAATCGCGGCGAAACACCTGCGCAATCGAGGGATACGCGTCCCCGGATCACAAGTGTTGATCGTCAATGGCGCGCAGCAAGGGCTGGCGCTCGCGATGATGGCGCTACTCAAGCCGGGCGATGTACTCGCGGTCGACGCGCTCACCTACCCGGGCATCAAAGCGCTGGCCGTCGCCCATCGCATTGAACTCCTGCCGATACCCTTGGCTGATGGCAAGACCAATCTCGACGCGCTCGCGGCAAGTTGCAAGCGGCGTCCGGTACGTGCGTTTTATGCGATGCCGACCCTGCACAATCCGCTGGGATCGATCATGCCGGCCACCGACCGCAAGCGCTTGGTCGCGCTGGCCGAGGAACACGATTTTGCTTTGATCGAGGACGGCGCCTATGCGTTTCTAGCCGAGCCGGCGCCGAAGCCGTTGTTCATGCTCGCACCGAATCGCACGATCTACGTTTCCGGCCTTTCCAAAAGCGTCGCCTCGGGCTTGCGTATCGGCTTCATCGCAGCGCCTGTATCGCTGATCCCAGCGCTCGAGCAAGCCGTGCGAGCTTCCACCTGGAGTTCGCCATCGCTCACCGTCGAACTGGCGTGTCGCTGGATCGAAGAAGGTGTGGTGGATGACCTGGAACAATTGAAGCGCAAAGACGCCGCGCATAGGCAACGACTGGCCCGCCGCATTTTCGCCGGCATCAACCTGCTCGCCCATCCAAACGCCTACTTCCTGTGGCTGCCGTTGCCCGAAGACATGCGGGCCGAGAGCATTGCTGCTGCATTGCGCCGCGACAACATCCTGGTGACGACAGCAGAGCCGTTTTCTGCGGCCTCCCATGCGCCTAATGCGCTGCGCGTGGCGCTGGGATCGGTGCCTGTTGCAACGCTTGAACTCGCCCTGGAAAAAGTCAGAGTTGCCTGCGGCTATTAGTTTGAGTTCTCGCGACTGACCTGCGCCGGGCTCTCGATTGCAGCGCTAGAAGCTCTCAAGACTGGCTTTGATTCCAGCTCGTCCAGCCAGCTCGATAACTTCTTCCAGCCGATCAGAGCCAACAATCACACCTTCGTAATTGTCACCTGTGCAGTCCAGGTGAAGATAACGTTTGCCGAACCGAGCTAGCCACTGATCAAGCTTGTCGAGCACTTCTGGCATCGAGGCCGCGTCTCCCCTCACATAAGCGTAGGGTTCTTTCAAACCACTGGCACTGACCAAATAGGGAGCTTGATACTCAAACACGTCATAACCCTGCCACTCCACGCTAAGGAGCACCAGGGTTTCAAGCTTTTGTCCCTTTGGGTCATTCAGAAACCCTTCCGCCAGGGCACTCGGTGCGTCATCTCCCATCGCGTATCGACGCATAACGCGCCTGACCAGCCTGGCACCTTCTTTTTCCGGAACGACAGCGACCAGCGCTTGGGCAAAAGCCTCAAGTGCTTTTTTCTGGGAGGGATCGCTTCGCTCGGGTCGCAGTTCTTTCATGATGGCGGAAGCGCTGAGGTTGGTTTCCTCAGGTGGTGGCATGGTAAATCGTCCACCAAACAAGCGATCTAAAAAACCCATGTCAGTCCTTGTGGTTAGTTGCGGAAAACCATCTGGTTGCGGACTTGCGTCGATGATGATTGTGGGGCCGCTCAATGGCGGGCTTCGTAATCGGCCTCGCCTATGGTGCGTGGCCAAAACCCTTGCGCAATTCGTCTTCAAGCTTTCGACAGGTTTCTTCAATAATGGTTTTGCCGACTTCCGGGCCAGAGTAGCTGTCTACTTGCTGACGGCATAGTTCGCTGGCCTCTCGGGCCTGGATTATTTCCTTGTCCTGCGAGCTGTTACTGACAAAAAAACCGAAAGACAAATACAAGGCGATGGCGATAACGCTGCCGACGAGGACCTTGCTGGCCGGGCCCATTCTCGTTACTGATGATAGCGGCCCCCAAGGCGGGATTTGTATTTTCTGCCTTAGGTCGGATCGGCAGTGTTTGCACAAAATGGCTTCAGTCATGATGGCTTCCGCGCAGTAAGGGCAACTCTTTTTTCCAGCGTCCACAGATGAAACTCCTTTTTCAAAAGAGAATTCTATCATTGGGCCTGAGGGGGGGAGGAGGGGCGGGGCTGTGTGTTCCACCAAGAGGTTTTATGGGGGGCGTACTGGCAGACCCGCTTCAATTGCTCGCAGTGGGCATGGAAAAGTCGATTGTGAGAGTCCGCTGTTGGCCGTTTTCTGCTGGGCGCAACTGGCGGAAATCGAGCCAAAGCTGTCGGTGGTGACAGGTAGAGAACGGCCGATTCTGTTGAAAAAGTAGCTCCCCTTTCTGGCCTGCGGCAAAATTGCTTCATTGGCCGGCGCGGGATCACACAGCATGATGGGACAGTTATCGAGTGGGCGCCACGCTGAACCGTGGCAGGTCGCGTTGAATTCTTATGGCGCCTTCAGAGGCAATCAGGTCCATCTCACAGCTCCTTTACAACAGTGATATCGGCGTTGGGCTGGCCTGTTCGCGAGGTGGCGATAACGGCGCCGACGATAATCAGCAGTGCGGGAATAATCAGGATCGGGCTGGCATGGCTTTGCCCTATGGCCACCAGCAGCAGGGTCGAGATCAGAGGGGCCAGATAGGAGAGAGCGCCGAGCATCGCCAGGCTGCCGTGCTTGGTGGCGTGGTCCCAGGCGAAAAACGCCAGGCCCACCGGCCCCAGGCCAAGGCCGACGATGGCCGCCCATTGCCCGGTGCTTGGAATGACCGCGGTTTCAAACGCCAGATGGCAGACCAGGCCGGCCACTGCGACGAGGCCACAGATACCACCAATGATGCTGCTTGGCACGTCGCTGAAGCGGCGGTTGATCACCGAATAGGACGACCAGACCAGCGCGCAGGCGAAGGCGGCCAGGTAGCCGGCTACCGGCATGGCGGCGGCTTCACCCGAGGCGCGCTGTTGCATGATGAACGCCGTACCGGCCAACCCCAGCAACGCGCCGAGCAATTGGCGTTTGCGCAGCCGTTCCCCCGCGCTGAAGGCCGAGAGCAGCACAATCAACAATGGCCACAGGTAGGCGATCAGGCTCGCCTCGGTAGCCGGGGCAGCCTTGAGGGCGAAAAAATACAGCGCGTGGTAGGCGAATATCCCGAGAAAACCGACCGCCCATACCGACCAGGGCTGACGCCAACTGCGAAACCCCGCCATGCCGTTGCGGCCGAGGATGCACAGGCTCGCCACAAACGCGACGGCAAAACTCAGGGTCAGCAGTTGGAAGGGTGGAATGCCTTCGGTGAGGCTGGTCAGCAACGCCAGGCATGACCACAGCAACACCGCGATCACGCCGATGGCGGTGGCCGAGGCTGCGGCTCTGACAGACACCTGTGTTTTGGCAGTGTGCGTCGCTTCGGTCATCTACGCCCCGTCTGATTTATCCTTGTCAGTGGGGCAATGATAGAAAGGTCCGGCCGGGCGGGTATTGATGAGCACTGCTGAAGATTTGTTCAGGCCTGCCGGATTCACCTTACCCGCGAACTTCGGCGCACCGCGGCCGGGGTCAGGTCGCGGTTCTTTTTAAGGGCGTGGGTGAGTGCGCTTTGATCGGCATAACCGACGCGGTGGGCGATCTCGGTGATCGACAGCGCGGTTTCACACAGCAAGTCGATGGCACAGTTGAGGCGCAAGGTGGCGATATGCGCAAAAGGCGTGCTCTTCAAATGCCGAGCGAACAGCACGTAGAGTCGCCGCTCGCTGGTACCTGCCACCCGTGCAATCTCCATGGCGCTGAGCCGGCTGTCCAGATGGCTTTCGATGTAAGCGAGAGCCCGTGCCAGGGTGAACTGACCATGTTCAGGGATGATTCCGGGCGGTAGCGTCAGCGAAGACAGCAGCAAAGTACTCCAGGACTCCGCAACCTGAGGTGAACTGGTCAGCAGGGGCGCGCTGCGGCTCGCGTAATCGAGTAAATGGCGGATTTCCGGGCGTACCGGGAAAAAGCGTTTGTCGGCCAGGAGTCTGATCGACAGGTCGACATTCTTGGGCCCGCCGAAGGTCGTCGCCGGCACGTCGAGCACCAGAAAGGTATTGGTCTTTTGCGCCAGAAACGCATGGCGAGCACCGGCAGGAATTACCACGCCCTGACTCCAGTCGACCTTGCCGCCCCGACCGTCGACTTCGATGTCCATGGAGCCGGACTGCGGCAGCACGAGCTGATGAAAGTCGTGATCGTGCAGTTCGACTTGGCCCGAATACGAACGAAAGGCCAGTGAAACCGCTGGGTTGTCGTGACTGCCCATAGCGCCTCTCCGTTAGCTCAGGTTCACATCATGCCTGAGTCAGAGAACCCGGTGCCACTCCCGCGAGCGCTCAGGAGAGATGCGACGGGGCATCGGTTTTCAATGACTGCCCGGTCGTTTTTCCGGCTTGATTGACTGGAAAAGGGGACACCCATTAGCCTCTCCAAACGACCGCTCTTGACCGTTTTCTGCCTGTCACCACCGACAGCTATGGGCCGATTTCTGCCTGTCGCGACCGGCTGAAAACGACCCGAAGTGATCACTGGTCTGTCCCGGGCACTCATGTGCCGCATTTTAGGTTTTTCTGCATCAATGCATTCTGAAGCGTTACACCTCGACGGATCGGAAATCCTCGCCGCACCACATGAAAACCGTGCAATTCAAAGAACGGTTCAGCCGTCATGCTGACATCTGAAGTGAGTTCTTCAATGCCGAGAAACTTGGCTTCTTCATGGATTCGGTTCATGAGTAAAGTGCCTATTCCTTGCCGAGGATGAGTACCCGACACAAAAAAATGGTCGATGTAACCGTTCGGTTGAATGTCGGCATAGCCCACTATTTTCCCGTCTGCCTCGGCGACGAACGGGCGGAGATTTCGGAGGTGCTCCGCCCATAGCGCCTGATCAAGATCAGCAGGAGCCCAAGCCTCGATTTGATCGACAGTGTAATCGCGTGACGCGATGTCATGAATGGCAGAGTAAAAGACCTGGAACAACGCAATCTCATCCCCGACTCTGAACTGTCGAATTTCCATGGTTTTCTCTTAAGGCGCCCGCAAAAACGAAGAGTCTGTCATACCTGCTAAAAAGCGGGAATGAACGGCCTCAATTTCCATGGGTAAAGCAGGTTGACTACGTATGGTCGATTGCTGCGGGTAGAAGCAAAAAGGGGGCAGATTTATTTGGCTCCTGAAAGCTGGCATGCTCAGGCAAATAAATCCCCTTTTTGCCGTGTCTCAACCGGTTGAAATCGAGCCTGAACAGACACTCGTCAGCGTCAGCTCAGGCTCGAACGCTATTTGCTGCGCTATTGCAGCGGGACATACACATCGGTTTGCCATTGATCCCGCGGGGTCTCGGGATAGGCACTCAGGTAATGGAAGAACAGCGGCTGGTCACGAAGTTCCTCGCCACTGGTTGGCAGCCAGTCGCGGTAGATCGGATAGATCGTTTCACCGATGTGATCCGGTGACCCCGTGTGCCGTACCACGACGCAACGGCCGGCGGGGATGACGATCTCGTGCACGCCGAACTCATTGGGCGCCACCGCTTGGTGAATCTCGCCGCAGATTGCGAAGCGAAATTCCTGTGCAGGTGTCGTATCGGGGTTGCTATAGGGAATGCCAAAGGTGCGACACGAGGCCACCGGCGACTGTCCACTGTGCATACGCCACTCGATGAACCTGTTCACGCTTTCACTGACGAGCCCGGCTGGCCCGCAGTGCTCAAGCGCGGCGACCTTGACCTCGGGGAAATCTACGATTCGTACTTGCATGATGACTGTCCTTGAAAAGTGAGGGATTGCGAACACCGCATTCCAGACCTGCCAGTTCGGTTCCTTCCTGAACGCGCTCGGCGTCATCCCGATCGCCCGCCTGAACGCCCTGCTAAATGCCTCGGGACTTTCAAAACCGGCATCGAGTGCCGCGTCCAGTACCGAGTGATCAGCGAGGGCCGCCAGGCGATGTGCCGCGCGGCGTAGTCGCATCAGTTGCACATAGCGTGAGACGGGCACTCCAACGAACGCGGTGAATTGTCGATGGAAGTGAAATGCCGAAAAGTTCGCCACACGGCTCAACGTCTTCACCGACAGGTCGCCTTCGAGATTGGCATCAATGTAGGCGAGCACGGCGTTGAAGCGTTTTGTGTAAGCGAGATTGCTCGGCATGTCAGACACTGGAAAAGCTCCTGGAAGTACGGTCGTCAATAGAGTCGACTATAGCGCCGTGCACGCGCCTAGCCGCGTTTGCTCAAGGCCCGTTTTGATTTGGCCAATGTGATCACTTGGCTGCAGCTCACGATGCCAGTCAGGACCCAGCCACAGCCCTGACGCATTAGCTGAACGCGTATGATGGCGGGCCCTCATTACCGATACGGAAATCGCCATGCGTCCTGACAAGGCCTGCCCAGTCGTACTTTCTTCTACGTCGCCACCCAGAATCCTGTTGTTCCGGCATCCTCAAGCGGGGGTCCAACTGGTGAAGGGAACCATTGAACAGGGCGAAATACCGGCTCGAGCTGCCCTGCGTGAATTGGCGGAAGAGTCGGGTTTAAGCACCGCCGAAATCGTCGACGATCTAGGCTGCTGGGACTCCGCTCATCACGGCCAGATCTGGTCGTTTCACCTTTGCCAGGCGGGTGGACCCTTACCTGAGCAATGGTCACACCAGACGCTCGATGACCATGGTCACCGCTTCGAGTTTTTCTGGGCTTCGCTCGACCACCTACCTTATGACGATTGCCATCCTGTTTTTCGTCGAGCGCTGGACTTCTTGTGCGAGGTCTTGCAGGCGCGGGGGCACTGGGTGGACAAGCGGCGTTGATGTAACTACAGCGTGATCATCTTTTCCCCCCTGAATCTCGGGCGTCAGCTCATGCTATAAACACCGCCCAAACAGGAGGTTCCCAGACTATGGATAGAAAATGCTCGGTGTTCATCGCGGCCAGCGTTGACGGCTTCATTGCCAGGATTGATGGCGATATCGAGTGGCTTCATCGGCCCGAGTACGAGTGCGCGGCTTTGAAGGGGCTCAGTTACGACGAATTCATGACCACGGTTGATGCCATCGTCATGGGACGCAAGACCCTGGACAAGGTGCTGTCCTTTCCTCAATGGCCCTACGACAACACGCCAGTCGTAGTGCTCTCGCATGGGGAGGTGGCGCTGCCACAAGAGCTGAGGGGCAAGGTCGATGTGCTGGCCGGCGACCCGGTACACATCGTCGAGCAGCTGGCGGCGCGAGGTCTCAAGCATCTCTACATAGATGGGGCAGACCATCCAGGCTTTCCTTGCTGCGGGATTGATCAACGAGATTGTCATCACGCGCATTCCAGTGTTGTTGGGCAAAGGCATTCCACTGTTCAGCCAGTTTGCTGATGAGCTGGGCTTACGCCTGATTGCCTCATCAGTATCGGATAACGGATTTGTCCAGAGTCGTTATCAAGTGCTCGCACCGGTTGATATTGCACAAGGTTAGGGTTGCCTGGCGGCAGATGACTCAAGAAACTCCGCGATCAGCGAAGTCACCTGCTGTTGAATCACCCCACGCGCACGAGCGCTGTCGCCATCCTGGCAAATGATGCCATCGCCTGGTACTTCCTCTTCGAGCAGTGCCTGCGCCCCCGGTTTGCACACCGACAAGAAAGTGAAGTGGCTCGCGTCGCTGATTTCGACGTAACGACTTGAAGCCGCCGGCAGACGTTTGGCCAGGTGGGCAGACTCCAACTGCGCAGGAAGATCACGCGATGGGGCGCCGGCAGCGATTACCAGCGCGGGTATTGGCAGCGCCGCCAGGCTCGCATCGGTCATGCCCCGTGAAAGCCCCACGTCTAGTGTGACCACGGCAGTGACACGTTGATCGCGCAAATCGGCGGTCAATGCGGCTTTTGATTGTGAGGTGCTTGCCGGGTTCATCCGTGCATAGACGCTGCAACTGGTTAACTGCGGGTGTGCCTTGCAGTCTTGGGCGAAGCGGTCTGGGTCGAATCGCGCGCCGGCGATCTCCAGGGCGGTCCAGCCGCCGAGTGAATGGCCAGCCACGGCAATTCGGTCTTTGGCCACCGCGCCGAACCTTTCAGGTTGAGTGGTCACACTATCAATGGCTCGGCTTACATCAACCGGGCGCTGCCATAACTGCGCCGCTGCGTGAGGGCTGCGGTCATGGGTGGTGGAACCCGGGTGATTGATGGCGGCGACGATGTAACCCCTGTGCGCCAGCGCACTGGCGAGCCAGATCTGGTTGCTCCAGTTACCTCTGTACCCGTGCGAGAGCACCAGCAACGGATGCTTGCCAGCCGCGGGCGGTGCGTCACGAACCGCAGCCGCCCCGGCAAACACCGCATCATCGCCGATCAGTTGTGTGGCGGTGGTGGTTGCACTGGGGTACCAGACCACCATCTGCAGTGCGCGGTCATTGTGCGCGTCCACCAGCGTGGAAGATTGGAAGCCGACAGCGCTTTCGTCAGCGAGTGCGATAGTCGTCAGCCCGGTCAACAGCAGGGTGCCAAAAGCTATTTTCAATGTGGTTTCTTCCTTGATCCCGCTATCACATCAGTTCATTCAATCTCTACGCCGGTCAAGGCACTCACGGCGCAAGGTCAGGTTGTTGATCTTCATGCAACTGACCGAGTGATCGTCATCGTAATCGTTGTTTTTGGCTTTGTCCTTGGCCTTGGCGCAATTGCCATTGTCATTGCAATTGCCTTTACCTTTTTGCTCGTTGTTGTTTTTTAAACAGTTTCTGACGTCACTTGCACTGCCCGCATCGTCACAGTCCGAACCGGCAAAGGACAGCGTTGGCAATGCCAGGGATAACAGGAATATGCACGCAGTGGCCGATAGAATTCGCATAATCAAACTCCTGAGTAGTTTGTTTTTTTACCTGCAGCTATAGCCTTGAACCGACCCGGCTGACTATAGCAGGCGCCTTGAAAGTGGCTCGCCAGAGAAAGTAGGGAAAGGGGACAGATTTATTGTCCCCGCAGCTCAATACCTGCGGGTGCACTGTGCAGTCTTCGGCGAAGCGACCGATCTGCCCAGAGTCACGTAGCTCGCTGGGCAGGTCCTGATCTCGTCAGGCTGTCGCGTTCGACTCGGCGAGATGAACTTCAGTGGCACTGCGACCCGCTAGCCAAGCGAGAACAGACGCGATGACCAGCACAGTCGCGCTCAGCTCGAAGGTGGCTCTATAGCCGCTCAGGTCAAATACCAGGCCGCCGATGATTGCACCTCCTGCGATAGCCAGCTGGACAATGGCCACGAGCAAGCCGCCACCGGCTTCAGCATCATCAGGAAGCGTTTGCGCCAGCCATGTCCACCAGCCAACGGGAGCGGCAGTCGCCACCAGGCCCCAGAGTCCGAGCAACACGGCAGTCAGTAACGGCGATGCACCGAAGGCCACCAGAGCCAGCGCTATAACAGCCATTATCAGAGGTATCACGGTCAGTGTGCGGTAGAGGCCATTGCCCATGAATCTCTCGATCACAAAGGTCCCGATAAAGCCGGCCAGTCCCAGGCCCAACAGCATCAAAGACAAGGTTGAAACGCTGACACCGGTGACGACCTCAAGAAAGGGCCGCAGGTAAGTGAACAGCATGAACTGTCCCATGAAAAATACGCTGACGGCGACCATGCCCAATGCGACTGGCAACTGCTTCATCAGCCGCAGGGCATTGCCGCTGCTTGCGTTACGCTCGACCTTGAAGGTCGGGAGACTGATCAGCAGCCATATGGCCGCAATCGCTGCGACCGGAACCACACACAAGAACGCCCCGCGCCATCCTATCAGCGAGCCAAGGAAGCTCCCCGCCGGGGCTGCGATGACCGTAGCCAGAGCGTTACCGCCATTGACCATGGCCAGCGCCCGGGAAACTTGATCAGGCGGCACCAAGCGCATGGCGGTCGCCGCTGATAATGACCAGAAGCCGCCAATAGCGATACCGATCAAGGCACGCCCCAGCATGAAGGAGGGGTAGCCTGGCGCGAGGGCGACGACCGTACCTGAGACGATCATCAGCAAGATCAGGCACAGCAGCAGCCTCTTGCGCTCGACGCGAGCGGCAATTGTTGCAATGACCAGGCTGGTGACTAATGCGAATGCACCGGACACGGAAATACCCTGGCCTGCCTGGCCTTGCGTGATGTTCAGCTCCGCCGCAATGGGGGTTAGCAGGCTGACGGGCATGAATTCTGAAGCAACCAAAGCGAATGCGGCCAACGACATGGCCAGCACGGCGCTCCAGCCGCGTTTTTCTGTAGCGCGAACAGTCATGGGAACTACCTGTCTTGCGAAAAGCGTGATGGTTTGCGTGCGCCGTTGTTCACCCCGCCAGCGTTGCGGTGTCGATCACAAAACGATATTTGACGTCACCCTGGAGCATCCGCTCGTAAGCCTCATTGATGTGCTCGGCACGTATCAGCTCGATGTCCGAAACGATGCCGTGCTCGGCGCAGAAATCGAGCATCTCCTGGGTTTGCGCGATGCCGCCGATCATCGATCCCGCCAGGGTTCGACGTTTCATGATCAGGTTGAACACGTTGGGCGCTGGATGCGGCGAGGCGGGCGCGCCCACCAGTGTCATCGCGCCGTCGCGCTTGAGCAGTACCAGCAAGGCATCCAGATCGTGGGGGGCGGCGACGGTGTTGATGATCAGGTCGAAGCTCTTCAGGTGCGCGGCCATTTGCTGCGCATCGCTTGAGACCACCACCTCATCGGCGCCCAGGCTTTTGGCGGCTTCACGCTTGGATTCGGACGTGGTGAAAGCCACCACATGCGCGCCCAGTGCATGGGCCAGTTTGATGCCCATGTGACCCAGGCCACCGATGCCCACCACGCCGATTTTTTTCCCGGGGCCGGCGTTCCAGTGACGCAGCGGCGACCAGGTGGTAATGCCCGCGCACAGTAGCGGCGCAACGGCCGCCAGCTGTGCTTCGGGGTGGCGAATGCGCAGTGCGTAGCGCTGATGGACAACGATCGCTTGCGAGTAGCCACCGAGCGTCCAGCCTGGTGCGTCCTGCGTTGGAAAGTTGTAGGTGCCGATCATGCTGTCGCAGTAGTTCTCAAGGCCTTCGGCACACTCTTGGCAATGCTTGCAGCTGTCGACGATGCAGCCGACTCCGACCAGATCACCCGGTGCGAACCCGGCGACCTTCAGGCCTACGGCTGTGACACGGCCGACGATCTCGTGACCGGGCACGCACGGAAATTGTGTACCTTGCCATTCGGCGCGCACCTGGTGCAGGTCCGAGTGGCAGATGCCGCAATAGGCGATCTCGATCTGCACATCTTCCGGGCCGGGATCACGACGAGTGATGCGCAAGGGTTCAAGCGGTTTGTCGCCCGCATGGGCGCCATAAGCGAAGACTTCCATTGTGGCTCTCCTGTAACAGTTCGACACATTCTCCCGGTCGATTTGCCTCTGCCCTAGTGCATTCCGCTTGAATGCTTGCCTAATCCTATGGCGATGCAGGGCGGTGGATAGGAAACGCAGCGTGGGCGCACTAGAGTTCAGTCAACAGGAGCGACCTGACATGAATCCCAACCCCCTGCGCCATGAGTCACCCTTGGCGTTGAACATTGACCCGCGCGTGAGCGAGGCGGGTGACTTCGCCACATCCATACCCGGCCTGTCGCTGTTTCGTCGCGACCAGCCGGCGCCCCCCGCCGTGTGCATGATTGAGCCGAGCCTGATACTGGTGGGCCGTGGTGCGAAGCGGTTGTGGGTTGGTGGTGAGGGTTACAGCTACAACCATTCGCGGTTCCTGGTCACGTCACTGGATCTACCAGCCAACTCCGAAGTGATTCTCGCCAGTCCCCAACAACCCTGTGTCGGCCTGGTGCTGAAACTGGATGTCAGCATGCTTGCCGAGGTCATCGCCAAGGTCGGCTTGCCTGCCAAGCGAATTCCAGTCATGGGTTCAGGCGCTGGCATTGGCAGCATGTCGTTCGCCCTGGAAGGCGCGCTCGATCGCCTGCTGGCATTACTCGATGAACCGGAGGCGATCCCGGTGCTGGCGCCGCTGATTCTGCGGGAAATCCACTATCGGCTGCTGAGTACCGATCAAGGGGCACGGCTGCGGCAGATAACCGCCGTCGATGGCCAGGGTTATCGCATCGCCAAAGCCATCGACTGGCTCAAGCTCAACTACACGGCTGCGCTGCGCATTGACGAACTGGCGGCGCGGGTGCAGATGAGCGCACCCACCTTCCACCATCATTTCCGCCAGCTCACCGGCATGAGCCCGCTGCAATACCAGAAGTGGCTGCGCCTGAACGAGGCCCGTCGGCTGATGTTGACGGAGCGCCTGGACGTCTCACGGGCGGCGTTCGCCGTCGGGTATGAAAGCCCCTCACAGTTCAGCCGCGAATATGGCCGCCTGTTCGGCACCGCACCCAGTCGTGACATGGCGCTGCTGCGTGGGCAGTCATTCGAGGCCGAAGGGCTCGGTAACGCGGCAAGTTGAGCGAAAGAACAGCTTTACCGGTGGTACGCCTCGCAGCGTTTCACCGCTTAAAACAATGCTCGTCAACCGATGATCAAGCGGGTGAACCATGGAACTACGAATCAACCAGAAGACCTATCAGGTCGATGCCGACGCCGATACGCCCTTGCTGTGGGTGATCCGTGATGACCTGGGCATGACCGGTACCAAGTACGGCTGCGGGCTGGCGCAATGCGGCGCCTGCTCGGTGCTGGTGGACGGCAATGTGGTGCGCTCGTGCATCATGCCGGTGGCCGGTGTGGTTGGCCGGGAGATCACCACCATCGAGGCCATCGAGGCCGATGAAGTTGGGAAGCGGGTTGTCGCGACCTGGGTCGATCTTCAGGTCGCCCAGTGCGGCTACTGTCAGTCCGGGCAGGTTATGGCAGCCACCGCGCTGCTCAAACAAAACCCCAAGCCGAGTGACGTGCAGATCGAGGCCGCGATGGTCAATCTGTGCCGCTGCGGCACGTACAACGCCATTCATGCCGCGATGCATGAGCTTGCTGCCAAGGGGAGAGTGTGATGAACGTGCGTATCGATCCGTCCCTTGAGGCATCGGCATTCGCTCTGCACGATCCGATCAATGTGTCGCGCAGACGTTTTTTGACCGGTACCGCCGTCGGCGCACTGGTCCTCGGTTTCGGCCTGCCGCTCGGTGCGACCCGGGTGCAAGCTGCGGCAGCCACGACTGCCGGGCGCGGCACCCAGGTTCCGGCATTTCTGGAGATCCGCCCGGACAACCGCATACGGCTGCTGTGCCCTTTCATGGAGGGAGGGCAGGGTACGTTCACCGCGATGGCGCAGATCGTCGGTGAAGAACTGGACGCCGACCCGGCGACCTTCCTGGTCGAAGCCGCGCCGCCCGGCGAGGCTTTTGTGGTGATGGAGAATGGCATGCGTGTCACCGGCGGCAGCATGTCGGTGCGCATGAGTTACCCGGTCATGCGCCGCCTCGGCGCACTTGCCCGCGCCATGCTGTTGCAAGCGGGCGCGGAGAAGCTTGGGGTGCCGGTGGGCGAATTGACCACCGAACCTGGCAAGGTGGTGCATGCCGCGTCGGGCCGCTCGTTGGCGTACGGTGAGTTGGCCGAGCGTGCGATGGACCTGCCAGTTCCCGATCCTGCCAGCGTGCAACTGCGTGATCCGAGCCAGTTTCGCTGGATCGGCAAGCCGGTAAAGCGCATCGATGCCTACGACAAGTCCACCGGCAAGGCGCTCTACAGCATCGATCTGAAGGTCGATGGCATGCTGCATGCCGCCGTTCAGCATGCCCCGCGCTTGGGTATGACGGTGGGCAACCTGCGTAACGAAGACCAGGTCAAGGCCATGAAAGGCGTGCATTCCGTGCATCGTCTGCCGGGTGCCGTGGCAGTGCTGGCCGAGCGCTGGTGGCACGCCAAACGTGCGGTGGAGGCGATTCAGGTCGACTGGCAGGAGCCAGCGCTCGACAGCAAAGTGCGACCGATGCCCGCAGACTTTTCCAGCGACGACTGGCTCAAGCGACTCGCTAACGCAAAGGGGCTGGCCAGGGATGACGAACACAAAGGGGACGTTGCTTCGATTCTTGCTGACGCCAAGACCCGGGTCGACGCCACCTACCACAACCAGTACCTGAACCACGGGCAGTTGGAACCGCCTTCTGCGCTGGGCAGGTTCAATCCGGACGGATCGCTGGAGGTCTGGCTACCTAATCAGGCGCCGGACATGTTTCTTGCAGACATAGCCAAGCGCACGGGGCTGGATCCGTCTCGCATCACCTTGCATTCGCCACTGCTGGGTGGCTTCTTCGGTCGGCATTTCCTCTACGACTCAGCCAGTCCCTATCCCCAGGCGATCGAGTTGTCCAAGGCGGTTGGCCGCCCGGTCAAACTGATCTGGAGTCGAGAGGAAGAGTTCCTGCGTGACGTGCTCCGTCCCGTTGCCGCGGTCAATTTTCGCGCCGCGCTGGATAACGATGGCTGGCCGCTGGCGATCGAAGCGATCAGTGCCACTGAAGGTCCTAGCGAGGCCATCGCGGGCAAGCAGGGTGACAAGCTCGACCCTACGGCGCTCGAAGGGTTGTCAGGCAAGTCCTACGCGATCCCGAACAAGCGAATCGCGCAGATCTACGTCAAAGGCCCGGCCATGCTGGGCTACTGGCGTTCGGTGGGCAATTCCCTCAACGACTTCTTCTACGAATCGTTTCTTGACGAACTGGCTGACAAGGGCGGCAAGGATCCGTTCGAACTGCGCCTGCACCTGCTTCGTGGCAACCAGCGCCTGACCACGCTGCTGCAGGCTGTGAGTGAACTGTCGGGCGGTTGGAAGCGCGGGCCGTTTACCGCCGAGGACGGTAGCAAGCGTGCGCGCGGCATAGCGATGGCTTCGCCGTTCGGTACGCAGACTGCCGTGATCGCCGAGGTGTCCATCGAGAACGGGCAGGTCAAGGTGCACGATATCTGGCAGGCGATTGACCCCGGCAGCATCGTCAACCCGGCTATCGTCGAAGCCCAGGTCAATGGCGCCGTGGCGCTGGGGCTGTCTCAAACGCTGGTGGAGGAGTCGGTGTGGGTGGATGGCAAACCCCGGGCTCGCAACTTTGACTTGTACCCGATCCTGGCGCCTGCGCGGATGGCCCGGGTACATGTGCGGGTTGTCGAGAGCGGGGAAAAAATGGGTGGCATCGGCGAACCGCCGCTGCCCGCCGTCGCGCCCGCTGTCGCCAATGCGGTGGCTACGCTGACTGGCCAGCGGGTTCGTAGCCTGCCCATGAGCCGGCACACCTTCACCTGATCTGCGCCTGGATGGCTGGCCGTGCCTGGTACACCACATACGCTAGAGGAGAGCCAGATGGAAAGCATCGACTTGCTGGTCCTGCGCACCGCGCGGGACTGGCTCGCCGCCGGCGAGCGCGTGCTGCTCGCCACTGTCGCGCGCACATGGGGTTCTTCACCGCGCCCGGTAGGGTCGATGATGGCTTTGCGTAACGACGGTCGGGTGGTGGGCAGCGTGTCCGGTGGCTGCATTGAGGATGACCTGATCCATCGCTACACCACAGCCCATGGCGGGAGTGGCCTGAAGGACGGCGCACCCGAGGTGGTGCGCTATGGCGTCAGCGCCGATGAAGCGCACCGTTTCGGCTTGCCCTGTGGCGGTACGCTTGAGCTGATTCTGGAGTTCAGCCCGTCCTGGCGGTCGCTCGATGAACTGCTGGCCGAAATGGACGCCGGGCGACTGGTGCGCCGCCGCCTGGTACTGCAACCCTGGCAGGTCACCCTCGAACCCACGGAGACCCCGGAGCAATTCAGCTTCGACGGCCAGCAGATGCTCAATACCCTGGGACCGGGGTATCGGATGCTGATGATCGGAGCCGGCGCGCTGGCCGAGTACCTGGCCATCATGGCGTTGTTCAACGGATTCAAAGTGGCGGTTTGCGATCCACGTCCCGAGTACATCGAGACGTGGGCGGTGGCCGGCGTGGAGTGCATTGTCGGCATGCCCGATGACGTGGTTCGTGACTTCGCGGTCGATCTGCGAACCTGCATCGTCGCCTTGAGTCATGATCCCAAACTCGACGATCTCGCATTGCTCGAAGCCCTTCACGGACCGGCGTTCTACATCGGTGCCATTGGTTCGCGGCGCAACAGCCAGCTGCGCCGCGAGCGCCTGATCGAGCATTTTGCTGAGACCCAAGCGTCGCTTGAGCGTCTGCACGGACCGATCGGCATCTACATCGGCAGCAAGACGCCCGCGGAAATCGCCGTCAGCGTGATGGCCGAGATCCTTGCCGCCAAGAATGGGGCCAGCCTGCCGAGGGAGTTGTCAATTGCCAGGTCCAAAGCGCACTAAGGAGTGCTCAGTCGTTCGCTTGGATTGCCGTGCCCAGCGCTCATCTCGTAATCATCGGGTTTTTGCAATCACAGCACTCATGTACTGATTCAAATCGCGAAAATCGTTAACGCTCCACGCGTGCGGCGCCACCTTTACGCCATTCTCGCGCAAGGTCCGGGGAATCAGGTCGCCATTGGGGCGCAGGATAATCGAGGAGACAATAACGCCCGGATAATCACTCAAGCGTTTCTTGAAAGTGGCTGTGGTCAGGTCCGGTGTCGGCGGGTTGCTTTTGTTGGCCAGAGGTCCGGTTCCCTTGATATCCGCTCCATGACACATGGAGCATCTCTGGGTAAAAAGATTCTTGCCGTTGGCATTATCGGCGAAGGACAGTGCGGTCTGCGTCAGCGAGAAAAGTCCTAGCGAAGCGATCAATAATACTTTCATGGTTTTCATCTTCCTTGATGGAGTGGCCGCGTTTCGGCGCGCGGCAAAGATATCAGCCCGCGTGTCGGCACACACAACCATTTGCGCTGCCCACACACCGCCATCGCGGGCGAGCCCGCTCCCACAATGGACGGCGTCGCTTAACTGATCAGCATTAGCCGCAGGGGTGCATCTAATTCATGCCCTGGGCTTCTTCCATGACCCACGCAACGAACGCCTTGACCTCATCGCGCTGCATCGCCTCCGGTTGCGTCACGACATAGTAGGCAAAGCGTGCCGGCCAAGGTTTATCCATGACTTGCACGAGGCGGCCGGCGGCGATTTCGTCTCTGGCGTATTCCACGGGCACCAGGGCCAGCCCCTGGCCGGCCTCCGCTGCACGGATCAGCAGAAAGTCATCTTCAAACGCCGTCCCGCGTTCTGCGCGCGGGTCTTTCGCCACGCCGTGTGCGGTCAACCACAGGGGCCAGTCTGCCCGGTCAGAGTCGTGCAGCAGTGGAAAGTCGAGGCACTCCTGCGGCTCTTGGGGCATTGAGTGGTCGGCCATGAACCCGGGGCTGGCCACCGGCACCAGGACGGGCGCCATCAGGCGGCTGACGTGCAGGTTGGGGTAGACCCCCAAGCCGTGTCGCAGGGCCACATCCACATGATCGCGGCGCATGTCGATCACGGCGGAGGTCGCCTCGACCCGCACTTCAATGTGCGGGTGGCGCAGGTTGAAACGCCCCAGGCGCGGCACCAGCCACGACGCGGCGAACGTTGCGACCGTGCTGACCGTCAGGGTCTGGCGAGACTTGATCTGTTCCAGCGACTGCAGCGCTTGCTCCATTTGCTCGAACGCCTGGAGCAGGGAAGGGTGAACGCTGGCTCCCGCTTCGGTCAGGCGCAAGCCGCTTCTCTGGCGAGTGAAAAGCGCCAGGCCGATTCGATCTTCCAGCAGGCGGATCTGTTGGCTGACCGCTCCGGAGGTGACGCTCAGCGCTTGAGCGGCAGCCTTGATGCTGCCGCGTTGGCCAACCTCGACGAAGGTGCGCAGGGCGAGCAGGGGCAGTGAGGTGGCCATAAGGTTTAGTTTTCCTAAAGTCAGTGCGCAGAAATGATCGTTTCCGCTGGAGCAGCACGCCAGCGATTATACCGTTCGTTTAGCGCGACTAAGAAGCTTTAGTAAAACTATATCTATCAGGATGCCTGTATGAACAATCCTCGTTGGCGGCTCTGCCTCATATTGCTGTGCACCACCCAATTCGTTGCACTGCTCGACTTCTCCATCACCATGATTCCCTTGCCGCAGATTCAGCAAAGCCTGGGCTTTACCCCCGGCGCCTTGCAGTGGGTGATCAATGCGTACGGCGTGGCCATTGCCGGGTTCCTGCTGCTGGGTGGGCGAGCGGCCGACCTGTTTGGCCGCCGGCGCGTGTTTCTGCTCGGGCTGGTTATCTTTACCCTCGGTTCGTTGCTCGGGGGGGGTTCACAGAGCCCGGCGATGCTGATCTTCACCCGGGCCTTGCAGGGTTTTGGTGCGGCGTTGTTTTCGCCAGCGGCCTTTTCGTTATTGCTGGCCCTGTTTACCGATGAGCAATCGCGTAATCGAGCGCTGGGGGCCTGGACGGCCGTGGCCGCGACAGGATTTGTCGCGGGCTTGATCCTGGGTGGCATCATCACTGACCTCATGGGCTGGCGCTGGGTGCTGTGGATCAACGTGCCCGTTGGCGTGTTGGTGATTGCCCTGGCGGGTAATCTCCCGGTGGGTCAGCGCGAGGGGGCAAGGGCTGCGGGGCGCCTGGACGCCGGCGGTGCAGTGCTGGTCGCGGCGGGGGCTGCAACGCTGGTGTTCGCCTTTGCCAACAGCGAACACGTGGGCCTCGCGTCGCCCATCACCTATGGATTGATCGCCCTGGCCATGGGGTTGCTGGCCTTGTTCGTCTGGGTCGAAAGCAAGGTCAAACAGCCGTTGATGCCGATCCCGATTTTCTGGCGGCGCATGACCGGCGGGGCCAACCTGGTCTCGCTGCTGGCGAACACCGCGCTGGGTCCGACCTTTGTGGTCGTGGCGCTGTACATGCAGGAAATCCTCGGCTTCAGCGCCACCCAGACCGGAATGGGGCTGCTGCCGATGGCGATTGCCTTCACGCTCTCCAGCGCCTGGGTCGGGCCGACCTTGATCGCCAGGGTCAATACCAAGCCGGTCATCCTCGGCGGCATGACCCTGTTCATCGGCGGTCTGGCGCTGCTGGGTGCCTCACTGGCAGCGGACGCCTCCTGGGCTGCCTCGATTCTTCCCGGCACCTTGTTGGCGGGGATTGGCTACGGGGTCGCGTTTCCCGCCTGGACGGTGGCCGGGATCGAGGGCATTGATGCGGTCGACCACGGCTTGGCCGGCGGCATGCTGACCACCACTCAAGAGGTGGGTTCAGCCGTGGGCCTGGCGATGGGCGTGGCAGTCAGCATCGCCGTGCTGGCCGATGGTGGAAGTGCGGTGCAAGGCTTCAGCTATGCCATTTTGGTCTCCGCCGGCATGGTGGTGATCGGTGTGGTCTGTGCCGCGCTCATCCTGCCCGGCAAGTCTGCGGGTGCATCGCCCTTACCACGCCCGCTCCAGGCGCCTGAACCTGGAGAACGAGCATGAATTGCATCGATCACGGCGTCGGCAAATCCTCTTGGGCGTTCGCAAGCCATCCCGGCTACCGACGCATGTTCGCGTCCGATGAACTGACGCTGGGGATTTTTCTGCCCTTGCGCTTCTATCAAGGTGACATGGCGGTGCTGGCGGGGCAGGCGCAGATGGTCAGGGACATTGACCGCCTGGGTTTTGCCGCCGTCTGGGTGAGGGACGTGCCGCTGTTCGATCCGGTGTTCGGTGATGCCGGCCAGGTGTTCGACCCCTTCACGTACTTGGCGTTCCTGGCCGCCCAGACCAAGACCATTGCGTTGGCAACCGGCAGTGCGATTTTTTCGCTGCGCCATCCCATCGACCTGGCCAAGGCCTCGGCGACGATCGACCAGCTGTCGGGTGGGCGCCTGGTCCTGGGCATTGCCTCGGGTGACCGGCCGCTAGAGTTTCCCGCCTACGGTCTGCAGCACGCCGAGCGTGGCGAGCGGTTTGCCCAGGCGGTGGCGTATTTTCGTCAGCTCACCGGTGGGCAAACGCCCGTCGTCGATTCGCCCTTGGGCCGGATCACCGGCGCTGAGTTCTTGCCGCAACCCGTGGCGGGAGTCATACCCTTGATGGTGACCGGTTCGTCCCGCCAGTCACCCGCCTGGATCGCAGAACAGGCGGATGGCTGGCTGACCTTTCCCGAAGCAACCCATACACCTGAAGGGCCGAAACGCCTGGCGGCAAAGATCCAGGCCTGGCGGGGGTTGATTGCAGACGGCGGGTTCCGCCCCCACATGACCAATGAGTGGCTCGATCTGGTTGACGACCCCAACCATCCCCGCACACCGATACAGGGGGGATATGTGCTGCGTACCGGGCGTAAAGGCTTGATTGAGTTGCTGGGTGAGTGGCGCGCTGCCGGGGTCAACCATGCCGCCTTGGGCATCCAGTTCTCCCAGCGACCGGCCGCAGAAGTCGTCCAGGAACTGGCCGAAGAAGTGCTGCCACTGTTTCCGTCGCATCAGGGGCCAGCGGGCTTCAAGGTGGCATGGTGAGTTCAGCGCGAGCTATCCAGTGCGCCAGGCTCGGACGGAACAAGTATGACCAGGTCCGTATCCCCCATGTCGACACCCGCCTGTGACAGCAAGGTCGTCACTTGTCCGCGGTGATGGGTCTGATGGTTGAAAAAGTGCATGAGCAACGCGTAGAAGTTCTTGTCGGCAGGTACACCCTTCATGCTGCTGTAATGGAGGGTGTGATCCAGGTCCGACTCGGTAATGCAGCCAGACCACTCGACAATTTGCTCATCGAGCCACTCTCGATGTGCCGACAGTTCGCGGATATCCGGGAACAGCAACTGGTCCAGGCTGCTGACGGGAAATTGGCCAATCGCACCCAGTGCCAGGTAGTTCGCTGGGTGCGTGGCGAAGCGTTGCAGCCAGACCGTGTCACCGGCCACCAGGTGGTTCAAGGTCCGCAGAATCGAACCAAAGAAGGCTTTACGATCCATGCACAGCTCTTCGTCTGGCAGGCTCCGGGCGGCCTGATAAATCCTGCTGTTCATCCACTGGTTATAGGTCGCCATCAGGTGGATGTGGCGGGTGCGGGTCATGGTGCTTATCCTTTTACCAGCAGCTAGCGGGGAAGCCGGCTCGGTTACGAGTGACTACGATACTTGCGACAATGCAGCAATCACATCCGCTGCCATCTGTTCAGCACTGTTGGCCCCGTCGATCCGCAGGACCGGAGCCGTTTGTTTGGATAACCACGCCTCGTGCCACGCTCGGTTGCGTCCTGCAAAGTCCGGATTGTCATACTGCGCAGCCCATTCCCGAAAGGCCACGTGTATCTCATGCATGTCGCCACCGGGTGCGATGCGATCGCCAAAGCGCTGCTGTTCCCGGGCGGCCAGCCGTTCAAGGCGAACCGGCGTTGGAGTTGCAACGAACACAATCAGATCGACCTGGCGGATCAGCGCATCTCCCCAACCCAAACAAGAACCGGTCAGCAGCCAATCTTCGTCAGCGAACTCCTGCTGGATCAATGACACGCGCTCGTCGGCAGGTCGCTTGGTGGTAAACGGAGGGTTGGTGGGCATCCAGAAAAAATCATCGACATCGACCTGCCGAACACCCAGCAGGGTTGCGAGGTTTTGTCCCAATGTGGTCACGCCCGCACACGACGCACCGGTAATGTAGATCCGCAATTGTTCCTCCATGAATACCAGCCGGTTCTGAGGTCGGCAAGATACCCCATAACCGCCGCTCGAAAAACCGCCAGGCTTCTCGTGTTTTGTCGAACGGACTAGACTGGATGGTTTTGGAGATCACCATGCTGGGTGCGTTTGAACGAAGGCTCGACCCCTTTCCGCCAGATGAGGTGCCACCGCCACCCGCCGGCCTGGCTCGCTTTTTGTGGGCCTGTACGCGGGGTGCTCGTGGTTACATCCTGGCGCTGGCGCTACTGAGTGCCGGTGTGTCGATTTACGAAGCCTGGTTGTTTTACTTCCTCGGGCAGGTCGTGGACCTGCTCTCGACCTGGCAGGCGGGCGGTGCAGCGGCGGAGCAGGAAAGTCGCGTGTTGTGGGGCATGGGCATCGTCATGGTGACCAGTGTCGTCCTGGTCGCGCTGCGCACCATGGTGCAGCACCAGATATTGGCGATCAACTTGCCGTTGCGCCTGCGCTGGGACTTCCATCGCCTGATGCTGCGGCAAAGCCTGTCTTTTTTTTCCGATGAGTTTTCCGGTCGAGTCACGACCAAGGTGATGCAAACTGCGCTAGCGGTGCGCGATGTGCTGTTTACCCTTATCGAGATCGCCCCCGGGATCGGCGTGTACTTGATTGCGATCATCGCCCTGGCCGGCGGCTTCGCCCTGAAGCTGATGCTGCCTTTTGTTGCCTGGGTCGTATTGTTCAGCGTGGCCATGCTGTACTTCGTGCCTCGTCTGGGGAAAGTCGGGCAGGAACAAGCCAACGCGCGGTCGATGATGACCGGGCGTATCTCGGACGCCTACACCAACATCACGACGGTGAAACTATTCTCCCACTCCAATCGTGAGGCGCACTTCGCGCGTGCAGCGATGGAGGATTTCAAGCAAACCGGCTTTCGCCAGATGCGCCTGGTCAGCCTGTTCGATATCGTCAACCAGGCACTGGTGGTGGCGTTGATCATGGCGGCAGGGGGTTATGCCCTGTGGTTATGGCATCAGGGCGAGATCGGCGCCGGTGCCGTGGCGGCAATCATTGCCATGGCATTGCGTATCAACGGCATGTCGAACTGGGTGATGTGGCAAATGACCTCGCTGTTCGAAAGCATCGGCACCGTGCAGGATGGCATGGCGACGCTGACCCAGGGCGCCAAGGTGCAGGACGCGCCAGATGCCGGCGTGCTAATGACCAGCGGTGGCGCGGTCACCTTCGATAAGGTCAGCTTCAACTACAGTGGCGAACGCCAGGTGCTCGATGGCTTGAGCCTGAGCATCCGCCCCGGTGAAAAAATCGGCCTGGTGGGTCGCTCTGGCGCTGGCAAGTCCACGCTGATCAACTTGCTGCTGCGCTTCTATGACGTCGACAGCGGGGAGATTCGCATCGACGGCCAGAACATCGCAAAGGTGACACAAGACAGCCTGCGTGCCTCCATCGGCATGGTCACGCAGGATACCTCCCTGCTGCATCGTTCCATTCGCGACAACATCGCCTATGGCCGTCCCGATGCGACCGACGCGCAGGTCCGCAGCGCCGCGGCCAATGCCCAGGCCGATGGGTTCATCAACCAACTGAGTGACCGACAAGGCCACACCGGCTACGACACCCTGGTGGGTGAGCGGGGCATCAAGCTGTCCGGCGGCCAGCGCCAACGCGTCGCGATTGCCCGGGTGATGCTCAAGAACGCTCCGATCCTGCTGCTGGACGAGGCCACCAGCGCGCTGGACTCGGAAGTCGAAGTGGCTATTCAGGAAAGCCTCGATGAAATGATGCAAGGCAAGACGGTAATCGCCATCGCCCATCGACTGTCGACGATTGCGGCCATGGACCGGCTCATTGTCATGGATGACGGACGCATCATCGAAGAAGGTACCCACACCGAACTGCTCGGCAAGAACGGCGTTTATGCGCGGCTGTGGCAGCATCAAAGTGGCGGGTTTTTGGGGGAGGACAACGGCGTGGTCGAGGCTATGGATCAGGTGTGAGCCTGAAGGGGCGCCGCAGGGGGGGAGCCTGACCGTTCAGCTCGTCCCCCAGCCATTAAAAAAACCGCCCCTTTGCCACCGATTCCATCGTTTCTCGGGGGCGGCGTATTTCCCTATATTGGCCGCCATACCCGGTGAGTGGCTGAACGCTCGCCATCCTTAGTGCGAGTAGTCTCTATGAATAAAAAACCTGACAGCGCAGGACTCACCCAGGCCGGCGCGGGGACCCGTGCGGTCTGGGGCGGGGAGCAGGGCGGGCATCCCTACAACGCCACGCAAACGCCGATCGTTGCCAGTGCCGCCTATGCCTACGACGACATCGACGTCTGGTACGACGTGGCGTTGGGCAAGGCCCCCGGCTTCATCTACAGTCGCATGAGCAACCCGACGGTGGAGACCCTCGAAGCGAAGATCCGCCAGCTGGAACAGGCCGAGTCCGCGGTGGCGTTCAGCAGCGGCATGGCGGCCATCAGCAGTGTGCTCTACACCTTCCTGGCCAACGGTGACCGGGTGGTGTCGACCAAGGACAGCTACGGCGGCACCAACAAAATCTTCGAAGAATTCCTGCCGCGCATGGGCGTTCAAGTGACCTTGTGCGAAACCTTCGATCACGCCGAGATCGAAGCGCAAATCGCCAAGGGCTGTCGCGTGCTGTACCTGGAAACGCCGACCAACCCGACCCTGAAAATTCTCGACATCCAGCGCCTGGTCGCCGCGGCCAAGCGTGTCGGTGCGCTGGTGGTGGCCGACAATACCTTCGCCACCCCCCTGAACCAGAACCCCCTGGCGCTGGGCGTGGATGTGGTGATCCACAGCGCGACCAAGTTTCTCAGCGGCCATGGCGACGTGCTTGGCGGCCTGGTGTGCGGCAGCGAAACCCTGATGGCGCAGGTCCGGCATTACCGGGAAATCAACGGTGCGTCCCTCGACCCATTCTCGGCCTACCTGATCATCCGTGGCATCAAGACCCTGGTGCTGCGCATGCGCCAACAGCAGCACAGCGCCCGCGTCCTGGCGGACTACCTGTGCAGCGAAGCGCTGGTGGAGTCGGTCAACTACCCCGGGTTGCCCAACCACCCGAACCACAGTGTCGCTGCTGCGCAGATGCGCGGTTTTGGCGCCATCGTCAGCTTCGTGCTGGTGGGGGGCATGGACACGGTCAAGGTGCTGCTGCCACGCCTGCGGTATGCCCATTGCGCGGGCAACCTGGGGGCGGTGGAAACCATCTACGGCCCGGCCCGCACCACCAGCCACGTCGAGAACACCCTGCAGGAGCGTCTCGCCCTGGGGATCAGCGAAGGGTTGGTGCGGGTCTCGGTCGGCATCGAAGACACCGATGACCTGCTGGCGGATCTGCAGCAGGCGTTTGCCCATGTCCGGCGCACTCGCGAGGAGCAAAGCGCATCGATGGCGCGTGTTACCTGCAATCCGCCGAGCGCCGAGGTCGCAGGCTGACGAGTGAGGGATCACCAGCCCCACGGCGAGACCGTCCGTGGGGACTTCATGAAGAGCCATAACAATAAAACCTGGGTGCGCCTCTGCCGGGCAACCGAGCGCAGGCGCCAGTGCGTGCCCTAACCCCTTTCATGAGAACAACCATGTCCATAAAAGAACAACAACTCGACCCGCGTTCCGGTTTCAAACAGAAAATGCAGACCCGCCACATCGTCATGCTGGCATTGGGCGGCGTGATTGGCACCGGACTGTTCCTCACCTCCGGCTACACCGTCAACCAGGCCGGCCCGCTGGGCGCGGTGATTGCGTACATCATTGGCGCGCTGATGGTCTACATGGTCATGATGTGCCTCGGCGAACTGGCGGTGCAGATGCCGGAAACCGGCTCCTTCAGCACCTACGCCACGCGCTTTCTCGGCCCGGGCACCGGCTACACGGTGGCCTGGCTCTACTGGCTGACCTGGACGGTGGCCATCGGTTCGGAGTTCACCGCCGCCGGCATCCTCATGACGCGCTGGTTCCCGGACACTCCGGTGTGGATCTGGAGCGCCCTGTTTGCCGGGGTGGTGTTCCTGACCAACGTGATTTCGGTGCGCCTGTTTGCCGAGACCGAATTCTGGTTGTCGCTGATCAAGGTGATAACGGTGGTGGTGTTCCTGGTGATTGGCGGCGGGGCGATTCTCGGCCTGTTGAACATCGACCAGGTGCACAGCATCGGCCTGGGCAACTTCACCCGTGAAGGCTTGTTCCCCACCGGCTTCATGCCGATTGCCATGACCTTGCTGGCGGTGGCCTTTGCCTTCTCCGGCACCGAGTTGATCGGCATCGCCGCCGGTGAAACCAAGGACCCGCAACGCAATGTACCGCGGGCCATCCGCACCACAGTGCTGCGCCTGGCGATCTTTTTTGTCGGCACCATCTTTGTCCTCGCGACCCTGTTGCCCCGTGAGCAGGCCGGGCTGGTGGAGAGCCCGTTTGTCACGGTGTTCACCTACATCGGCATTCCGTACTCCGCCGACATCATGAACTTCGTGATCATCACGGCCTTGCTGTCGGCAGCCAACTCCGGGTTGTACGCCGCCTCGCGGATGCTCTGGACCCTCAGCGACCAGGGACACCTGCCCAAGCAATTCTCGGCCCTGACCCGCATGGGCACGCCGCTCAACGCGATCATCGTGAGCATGGCCGGGGGCGCCGCCTCGCTGCTCAGCAGTGTGTTTGCCGCCGACACCATCTACCTGGCACTGGTATCGATCTCCGGGCTGGCCGTGGTGGTGGTCTGGATGAGCATCGCTGCGAGCCAGATCGCCTTTCGCCGACACTACGTGGCCAACGGCGGCGATATCCACGACCTCAAGTTCCGGGTCCGCGGTTATCCGTGGGTGCCTTTGGGGGCGTTGGTCTGCTGCAGCCTGGCCTGCATCGGGATCGCCTTCGACCCTGAGCAGCGCGTGGCCCTGTACTTCGGCTTGCCCTTCATCGCCTGGTGCTACTTCGTGTATTACATTACCCGCAAAAGCCGTGAGCGCCGCTTGGCGCTTGCCCCCTTGGCACAACCGTCCGATGCGTTCTAGTAACCGTCGGCGGGCTGGGCAGGTTCGCTCGGTGCGGGGGTGTCACAGAGGTCCAGGCCATGAAGCAAAAAACCTTACCCCCGTTGAACTGGTTGCGGGCCTTCGAGGTGTCCGCCCGCTGCCTGAACTTCACCCACGCCGCCGACGAGTTGTTCCTCACCCAGGGCGCCGTCAGCCAGCAGATCCGCCAGCTCGAAAGCCACCTCGGGGTGGCGCTGTTCAAGCGCTTGCCCCGTGGCCTGGGGTTGACCGAGGAAGGGCAGGCCTACCTGCCCGTGGTGCAGGACGCGATCACCCGGCTGGCCGTGGGCACCAACGAAATTTTCGGCCAGCACAAGCGCCGGCCGATCAAGGTGCGCGGCAGCCTGTCGTTTTTCGTGCACTGGCTGGCGCCCAGGCTGGTGGGGTTCCGCCAGGCCCATCCGCATGTCGACATCCGCTACATCAGCAATATCTGGGTCAAGGAACTGGACGGCGAGGACGACATGGAGATTCGCTGGGGTCACGGCCATTGGCCCGGCCTGGTGGCGCAGCGCCTGACCTGGGACAGCCTGTTCCCGGTCTGCTCGCCAGCGCTGATGGCGCGCTCGCCGCTCAAGGCCCCGGCCGACGTGGCCCAGCATCCGTTGCTGCACGTGCTGGGCTACGAAGAAGGGTGGGGCTACTGGTTGAAGATGGTTGGCGCCGACAGCGTCGATTCCTCGACCGGCATGCAGTTCGACACCCTGATCTCGACCTTACGCATGGCCGAGCTGGGGCAGGGCATTGCCCTGGCCCGCTCCTCGATGGTGCTCGAGATGCTCGAGGACGGGCGCCTGGTGGAACCCTTCGCCCAGCGCATCGAAGCCAGCGAGTCGTTCTACCTGGTGCGCGGTGCCGGCACCGACGAACACCCCGACGCGATCATGTTTGCCACCTGGCTGGTGGAGCAGGCACATCGTCACAAATGAATGGCCGGAGCCAACCATGCGTTATGTCAGTACCCGCAGTTCGGCCGTAGAGGCTGACTTCGAAAAAGTCGTGTTATCCGGACTGGCCGACGATGGGGGGCTGTACGTCCCCGTCGACCTTCCGCACTTCAGCCCGCAGGACATCGCCAACTGGTCGACCCTGGCCTATGACGAACTGGCCTGGCGGGTGTTGCAGCCGTTTATCGGTGAGGCGATTGCCGAAGCGGATTTGCGCCCGTTGCTCAAGGCTGCCTGCCGTGGTTTCAGTCATCGGGCGATTGCGCCCCTGCACCAGGTCGACCGCAACGAGTGGGTGCTGGAGCTGTTCCACGGGCCCACAGGTTCCTCCAAGGACTTTGCCGCGCAACTGCAGGCGCAGCTGGTGCAGCACTTCTTGCGCAAACGCCAGCGCCGGGCGGTGGTGCTGGGGGCCACCAATGGCGACACCGGGCTGGCGGCCATCGAGGCATTCAAGCATTGCGCGCAAGCCGAAGTGGTGCTGCTTTACCCGCAGACTGGCGTGGCGCCGCAGCAGTGGCAGCAGTTGCAGGCGGTGAACCGGCCCAGGGTCCACAGGTTCGCGGTCAACGGCAGCTTCGATCAGTGCCAGACCCTGGTCAGTCAGCTATTCCAGCAGTGGCCGTGCGCCGACTTGCAGGCGGTCAGCTTCAACTCCAGCAACTGGGTCAGTGTGCTGGCGCAACTGGTGTTCTATTTCCATGGGGTGTTGCAACTGGGTGGCGGTCAGCGGCCCATCGGCGTCAGCGTGCCGGCGGCGAGTTTTGCCCAGGTGTATGCCGGGTACATTGCGCAGAAGATGGGGCTGCCGATTACCCAGATCATTGTCGCGACCAACCAGAATGACGCGCTGCACCAGCTGTTCCTGAAGAATTACTACTGCCGGTCGCACGCCAACCAGACCCTGTCGCCGGCCATGGACCTGTCGATTTTCTCCAACCTCGAGCGTTTGCTCTGGGCGCTTTATGGGCAAGATGGCCAGGCGGTGAGTGCGCTGATGGCCGGGTTCGAGGCCACTGGCGAGATGCGCATGGCCAACGAATGCTGGTTACAGGCGCGGATGATCATTGACTCCTACGCGGTCAGCGATGCCGAGACGGTGCAGGAAATCAGCGCGCTGTACCGCGACACCGGCTACGTCATCGATCCCCACACGGCGACCGGGGTGCTCGCGGCCCGGCTCTATCGCCGCAGCCTGGTGGCGCCGATGGTGACCCTGGGCGAGATCGCTCCCGGCAAGTCGGCGCAGTTGCTCGCCGAGCTGGGGATCGTCCTGCCCATGATGCCTGCCCCGGTGGTGGAGCAGGGCGGCGGCGGGGCGTCTCGGATCGAGGCGGATGATTTGCAAACACTTCGCCAGCGCCTGGGCGCGCTGCCCTGGGAGGCCCGGTGAAACGTATTCTCGATCCCCTCGATGAGCGCATCATCGCCGAGCTGCGGCTCAATGCCCGGGCCGCCCATGCGGAGCTGGCGGCCAAGGTCAACCTGTCGCGCAATGCCGTGCGCCAGCGCATCGAACGACTCGAGCGCGACGGTGCGATCCAGGGGTATACGGTACGCACGGGCGAGGGGCATTCCGGCGCCTCGCACATCAATGCGGTGATCTTTGTCTACCGCTACGACCGCATGCGCGGGGCCGAGGTGCTGCAGGCGCTGCGAGCGATCCCGGAAGTCATCCAGTGCGATGTGATGAGCGGTGAGTTCGACCTGATGCTCCGCGTCGGCGCCGCCAGTCCCGAGCGGGTGCACAAGGTCTGGAAGCAGATTTCGGCACTGCCTGGGGTGGAAAACACCGTGACCTCGTTTGTGTTGTCGTCGGTGGTCTAGGGCGAGTCGGGGGGTATGCAAACTCTGCGAACCCCTGGAGTCATTGTGGGTGCGGGCGCCCGCTTGCGGCCTGCCCGCGATGAGCATAGGTATCTACACAACTTTGTAGCGGCCTGTGGCGAGGGAGCTTGCTCGTGTGGCGGCCTCTGGGCCTCTGGGGTGTTGGATTAGACCGCGTACATATCCATTTCTGCGGTAACGGCCACCTATGGTTCCGCTTTTACAGCGGCTCACTTTTGGAGGAGCCCAAAAGTAAGCAAAAGGCTCTACCCCCACCACTCGGTG
>NZ_CATKPN010000026.1:0-204 GCF_949767245.1 Pseudomonas sp. IT-P176 | reverse complement strand
TCCACCGTCACCGAAGGCGGTTCCGTCACCTACACCGTGACCCTGACCAACGCTGCCGGTTTGCCGATGAGCAACCACGGCGAGTTGACCTTCAAACTCTCCGACGGCACCACCATCACCGTTCCGGCCAACAGCACCACCGGCACGGCTACCGTGGTCACCAGCAACGACATCTTCACCGGTGGTCAGCCGGCACTGGTCAAC
>NZ_CATKPN010000025.1:0-208 GCF_949767245.1 Pseudomonas sp. IT-P176 | reverse complement strand
GTCGGGTAAGTAGGGGCGCTGCCGTTATCGCAGGCGGCCAGCAGCAGACTTGCGAGCAATAGAAACCGGCGCATCAGTCAAGGTCCTTCACAGCCTTTTCGCGGTAAGAAAATTCGACGATCGAGGCGCTGGGCACTCCATTTTTTTTATCTGCCTGGCGATCTTTGTTTTCGTTGATGATGCCCGTCCAAGCCTTGAATGCCTCCAC
>NZ_CATKPN010000024.1:0-213 GCF_949767245.1 Pseudomonas sp. IT-P176 | reverse complement strand
GGATTCCGGCCAGCGTGGTTAACGGGGCGCCCAGGATCAAAAACAAAGCGAGGCGGCCTTACAGCCGACCTGATCGTTGAGGGCATGCGCGGTGTAGCTTCTACCTCCTAAGACACTGACGAAGTCAGTGATCTTTTGATCTGGCTCTGGCTCTGGCTCTGGCTCTGGCTCTGGCTCTGGCTCTGGCTCTGGCTCTGGCTCTGGCTCTGGATT
>NZ_CATKPN010000023.1:0-215 GCF_949767245.1 Pseudomonas sp. IT-P176 | reverse complement strand
AGCCGGACAGGCGTCGAAAAGCTGTGACCACACCGCGCAACGTGCGCAAGGGCAGGACCGCGTCGGGGGCGCTGAAGCTGAACACCGGCACGTTCGACGCCAAGGCGTACAGGCTCAACTGCCCACGCTGGCCGAGCATCTGCGCGGCCTCGATCTCTCCGCCACTGCTGGTGAACTCAATGCGGTAGCTGAACGGCTGGCTGAGCTGCTCTTCG